>NZ_JAPDBM010000031.1:0-52568 GCF_027705265.1 Aeromonas sp. QDB11
GCCGAACTCAGAAGTGAAACGCGGTAGCGCCGATGGTAGTGTGGCATTCGCCATGCGAGAGTAGGACACTGCCAGGCACCCAATTAAACAACGACGTGCACATCACGACGTTGGCCGAGAGGATGACACCTCATTGAAGCGGCAGACAATTTAGCAATATGCTAACCAGACAGCGGAGCGGTAGTTCAGTCGGTTAGAATACCGGCCTGTCACGCCGGGGGTCGCGGGTTCGAGTCCCGTCCGCTCCGCCACTAATTTGAAAGGCCTTCCCGATTGGGAAGGCCTTTTTGCTATGGGCGGTTTTGCCCATAAGACCCGCAGATTTACACACCAGAACTAACACCAAAGCCCAGTCTGACGACCGGGCTTTGGTGCTTTTAGGGTGTTAAACAGCCAATTTCTGGTTTTTACCTGCCGAAAGAGAACTAACAAGCCTGTCATCTCCTCCATTTTGTATCAATATCAGGCTCTTATCTGGTGGATTACCAACCATTTTAACTGGTTTACTTTTGGCCAAACTCGGCTGATGGCGCGTGATTAGGGTTGTATCTCGCTTATAACTCGGTAGAGTAAGGGCATCTTGAGTTTGCCTGTCCCGCGTCGAGCTTGCCGGGTTCCAGGTGTAACTTGGCCAGTTTTTATCAACCTTAAGTCAGTGGTATCGATATGGAACAAGTAAACAAGTCCACCTTTAGCGATGTACTGGAATATGTGCGTATGTCCCGTCGCCAGAACAAACTCAAGCGTGAAATTGCGGATAACGAGAAGAAGATCCGTGACAACCAGAAGCGCGTACTGCTGCTCGACAACCTGAGCGACTACATCAAGCCGGGCATGAGCATTGATGATGTGCAGGCGATCATTGCCAACATGCGTACAGACTATGAAGAGCGCGTGGATGATCACATCATCAAGAACGCCGAGCTTTCCAAAGAGCGTAAAGAGCTGAGCACCAAACTGAAGGGCATGAGCTCTCACAAGTAAGCGTTCCGCTTTCGCTCAAGAGACACCGGCCACTGGCCGGTGTTTTGTTATCAGCTCGGATCTCTGCCACTCCTGCAACAATCGGCTCCCCTTTTTAGAATTGCCCTGTTACCATCACTACAAAGCGGTCAATAGTTTCAAGCCATTGACTTGAAAAGACTAAGCTTGAGTGAAACACAATAAATTGCGCAACCATGGTGGGGCTGATATGGGCGCATCAGAACAGACGGATTTGACACAAGTGGCATCTCAAGATTCATCTGTCCAGACCACGGACGGGAACCCAAAGCGCAAGCGTCGTCCCTGGTGGCGTTGGCTGTTCTGTTTTCTCTTTTTATTGTGCCTGGGGGCGGTGATCGCTCTGGTTGGCTATGAGATGAAAACCTCGAAGCTGCAATCTCAGGAGATCTCCCGCTATGCCGCCAAGCTCACCTATCAGGTCGAGCCAGGCCAGAGCAAGCAGATCGCCTTCCCTGAGGATGGCCCGTTCGACAAGCGGCTCGGCTATGTGCAACTGCCGATGATGCAGGAGCGTCTGTTGCAACGGGGCTATGAAGTCAGCAAGCAGGTACATTTCTCCGACGCACTCTATGACTACGCCAGTCGTGGTTTCTTTGTGCCTTATACCGAGAAGGTACAGGCCGGACTGACGCTGCACGACTGCCGCGCCGAGCCCTTCTATCAGTTCAAGTATCCGACCCATCACTATCCGGATTTTGACTCCATTCCGCCGCTCGTCATCCAGTCGCTGCTCTTTATCGAGAACCGCGATCTGCTGAGCAATGAGGAGCCGCTGGCCAACCCGGCAGTCGACTGGCCCCGTTTTGCCAAGGCGGCGCTCTCCCAGGTGGGCAAGGCGCTCGATATGCAGGATCAATCTGCCGGTGGCAGTACCCTGGCGACCCAGGTGGAGAAGTATCGCCATTCGCCGGATGGCCTGACCCTGTCGCCGACCGAGAAGATCCGCCAGATGGCCTCTGCCAGTGTGCGGGCCTATCGTCTCGGGCCGGAAACCCTCGAAGCGCGCAAGCTGGTTGCCTGGGCCTATCTCAACTCGGTGCCGCTCTCGGCTGCGCCGGGATATGGTGAGGTGCATGGTCTGGGGGATGGTCTCTGGGTCTGGTTTGGTGCCAACGTCGATGACGTGAACCGTCTGCTGGATCCCGCCCGCAACCAGAATGCACCGCTGGCCGAGCAGGGGCTTGCCCTGCGTCAGGTGGTCTCGCTGATGATTGCGCACCGCCGTCCCTCCTACTATCTGGCGCAGGGCCGTGAATCGCTCGCGGATCTGACCGATAGCTATCTGCGCCTGTTTGTGCAGGAGGGGATGATCACGCCGCCGCTGATGGAGGCGGCGCTCAAGGCCAAGATCTCGTTCCGTGACTTCCTGCAGTCCCCGGCCATCACTCGGGTGAACAATAACAAGGGGTTGCAGGTTGCCCGTACTCGCCTGAGCCGCCAGCTCGGGGTGCAGCTCTATGACCTCGACCGGATGGATCTGACGGCCGATACCAGCCTCAATATGCCGCTGCAGAACGAAATCTCCCGTTATCTGCAACAGCTGGCCGACCCGACGTTTGCCGCCCAGGTAGGGCTGTTTGGTGAGCGCCTGCTCTCGCCGGAGAAGACGGGCGATGTGCGCTACAGCTTCACCCTGTTCGAGAAGTCGCCGGAAGGATTCAAGGTGCGGGTGCAGACTGACAACACCGATCAACCGTTCGATATCAACGAAGGCTCCAAGCTGGAGTTGGGTTCAACCGCCAAGTTGCGGGTGCTGACCACCTATCTGGAGATCGTGGCCGAGCTGCACGACAACTATGCGGGCATGTCGCCCGATAGCCTGCGCAAACTCGCGTCGGCCTCTCAGGACAACCTCAGCCGCTGGGCCATCTCCTATCTGATGACGGCTCAGGACAAGAGCTTGCCGGTGATGCTGGAAGCGGCTCTGGATCGCAAGTACTCCGCCAGCCCCAACGAGGGGTTCTTTACCGGTGGTGGCATGCACACGTTCAACAACTTCCGCCGTGAGGATAACGGGCGAATTCCCCCCATCCGCGATGCGCTGCGCGAGTCCATCAACCTGCCGTTTGTGCGGCTGATGCGCGATATCGTGCGCTACAGCCTCTACAAGGAGGGGAATCGTGCCCAGTTGCTCAAGGATGACAAGGATCCCCGTCGTCAGGAGTATCTGGCCAAATTTGCCGACAAAGAGGGGCAGACCTATCTGCTGCGCTTCTGGCGCAAATATCGCGGCAAGACCCCCGAGGAGCAGCTCGATACCTTCCTCGACGGACTCAAGCCGAGCGCGGTGCGTCTGGCTGCGGTTCACCGCTACCTGATGCCGGAAGCCAGTGAAGCGACCTTTGCCGCCTTCCTGGCGGAGCGGTTGCCACGGGAGAAGCTGAGCGCGAAGCGGATCAATCAGCTCTATGTCAGCTATGGCCCTGGCAAGTATTCACTGCCGGATCAGGGCTATATCGCCCGGGTTCACCCGTTGGAGCTGTGGCTGCTGGCCTATCTCAAGGAGTTCGACAAGGCGACCTTTGCCGACGCGGTGGCGGCCAGTCGTGACGAACGGCAGGAGGTCTACAGCTGGCTGTTCAAGACCCGTCATCGCAGCGCCCGCGACAGCCGGATCCGCACCATGCTGGAGGTTGAGGCGTTCCTCGATATCCATCAACGTTGGGCCAAGCTCGGTTATCCGTTCGACCATCTGGTGCCCTCGCTGGCGACCGCCTTGGGCAGCTCCGGCGATCGCCCGGCTGCGTTGGCCGAGCTGATGGGGATTATCCAGAATGGCGGAGTCCGTTCGCCGACCCTGCGTATCGAGCACCTCTCGTTCGCCAAGGGGACGCCCTTCGAGACCGAGTTCGAACCGACCCATGCCGAAGGCACCAGGGTTCTGCCTGTTGAGGTCGCGACCGCCCTGCGTAATGCGCTCTCCAAGGTGGTGGAAGGGGGGACGGCAAGACGTATCGCCGGGGCATTTACCCTGCCTGATGGCACTGTGCTGCAAATGGGTGGCAAGACCGGGACCGGGGATAACCGGATTGAAACCGTGGGCCGTTATGGCAACGTGACCAGCTCGCTGGCGCGCAACCGTACCGCGACCTTCGTCTTCTATCTGGGTGAGGATCACTTCGGTACCCTGACCGCCTATGTGCCGGGCAGCCAGTCCGACAAGTTCCGCTTCACCTCGGCGCTGCCGGTGCAGGTGCTCAAGGGGATGGCTCCGCTGCTGATACCTTATCTGCAGCCGGGCTCCCATACCCAGTGCTTGGCGAACCAGTGATACGAGCGAATTGCAGCTAATCACGCAGATAACTAACCAGAAAAAACGGGGAGGCTGACAGCCTCCCCGTTTTCTTTTCCTCAGCGGGCGCAGCGGCGGCGCCCAAGCGATCAGACGTTCAGCACGAACTGCTCGATCACCCGGGCCACGCCATCTTCATCGTTGCGTGCTGTGGTGTGCTGGGCGAGAGCTTTGATCTCGTCAGTGGCATTGCCCATCGCAACCCCAAGGCCTGCGTACTCAATCATGTGGTGGTCGTTGCCGGCATCTCCGACGCAGATCACCTGCCCGGCGGTCAGGCCAAGGTGCTCGGCCAGCGCGGCAACGCCGGTTCCCTTGTTGCTGTGCTTGTGCATGAACTCGAGGAAGAAGGGAGCACTCTGTACCACGGTATAGCGCTCATAGAGCTCCGCCGGCAACTGCTCGATGGCGCGGGAGAGCTGGGGCGGCTCGTCGATCATCATCACCTTCATGATCTGCTCGTCGGCAGGCAGGGTGGCGAAGTCGATCAGATTGATCGGCATGCCGATCAGGCGGGATTCGTGCTCGGTGTAGGTGCTGACACGGGGACTGATGAGGCCCTGGGTGACCGAGAAACCGTGAACGTTCACCTCCAGCTCGTCAGCCAGTCTGGCGACGGCACTGGCGTCACTGCCGGTCAGCAGCTGGCTGCGGATGATGCGCTGATCGGCGACCTGCTGCACCAGGGCGCCGTTGTAGCAGATGACGTAATCATCTTCGGTAGTGAGGCCGAGCTCGGCCAGATAGCGGCTCATCCCTTCCAGCGGGCGGCCGGAGGCCAGTACCACGGTAACCCCTTTGGCGCGCGCGGCGCTGATGGCGGCGTGGGTGCGGGGAGTAATCTGGCCCTGCGGGTTGAGCAGGGTGCCATCCATATCCAATGCGATCAGCTTGTACATCTCTCACTACCTGAGTCTGGGTGGCCCGCCCGGTGGGGCCAAGGAAGTGGCGAGTGTAGCGAAAATCGGCGGCGGGATCACGGTCGGTTCAGCGATGGCGCTGTGCCGATTGATCTATTTGTGCCCCTCATAGGGGTTCATCAGCAGTTGATCTTCGCGGATGCAGAAGTGGATCGGGCCATGTTCGATATCGACCCGTTTGTGATGATGAGCCATCTCCACCTCGACCCCGGGGAAGAGGTGTTGGGTTGCGATGATGTCCATTTCAGCCATCAGTTTCTGCAGCTCTTCATGGTTGGCGGCCAGTTGATCTTCCAGCTGTCGCAGCTCGAGTTGATGGCGTTCGCGGATGGGTTTCAGTTTGCGCAGGGTATCCGGATTGCGCTTGTCGCTGGGCAGTTGCACCAGTCGCATCACCAGCTCCTTGAGCTTTTCCAGCTGATCCAGGCACGCCTGTTGCTGCTGCTTGAGCTGATGCTCCTGCTCCTTGTGGGTGAAGTAGCCGCCTAGGATCTGCAGCCGGGTCTGATTACCGGCAGAAGCCCCCAACACCGGCGAGATGATGAGGCGATTGGCAATGCTGAGGCCACCCAGCAGGTTGCCTTTACGCATTCCGCCGTCACCCACCTTGATGTCCTGCCCGCTGCGGCTGTAGCAGTGGCTGAGTTGGCTCTGGATCTGGATATCGCCCCCCGCTTCCAGCTGGGCATACTGGGCGTAGCTGGCGTGGATCTCCCCCTGGGCATTGAGCTGGCAGAGGAATTCCCCCTGATCGTCACGGCGGCCAATAATGCCGTGGCGAACCGTGATGCTGCCCCCAGCCTCGATCCAGCCCCCCTCGATAAAGCCGCCGATGACGATGTCGCCGCTGACCGAGATCCTCATGCCCGGGTTGACGTCATCATTGACGATCAACCCCCCTTCAAAGGTGATATGACCATGGCGCGCATCCACCCGTTTGACGCTGAGCACCTCATCCACCTTCATGCCCGCTTTCTCCTGACAGGGTAGACCCGCGCGGCTGGCAATCAGCAGATCGGGATCGTCGGGGGAGATATAAGTGCCCTCTCCTGCGCTCATCGGGCTGTCCTTGCCATGCTTGGCGGGCAGTTCCTGGCCGGTTACGGTAAAGCCGGGGACCCCCTGGGTGGCAGGGTGGCGGCGCATCAGTTGGGCGCCGGCTTTGACGGTGACAAGGGAGCCGAGATCCCGCAGGTCGACCCGGTCATGATCCAGCTCCTGCGGTTTGAGGATCCGCTCGGCCGGGGTCTCCACCAGCCGCTCATAGCGGGTGTCCTGACCATTGACGGCAGGCTGGCCACGGGCAACGACCAGCTTGAGCTGGCTGCCGGGGGGGGCCTCTTTGGCCGACACGATGGCGGCGGTGAGCCGTGGCTCACTCACCCCCTGTTTGATCTCGCTGAGGGCGATCGCCTCTTGCAGTTGTTCCATCGTCACATACTTGCCACCCCAGTCGGCGGTGATCTGGGCACTGGCGCTCATCCGGTCTTTTTCCACCACTATGGTGACTCTGGCATCCTGACGTTTGCCGATGGGGATCGGCTTGGTAGGCACCGGGGCGGCAGGGTTGGTAAGCAGGGTATTGAGCAGACTGATGGCCTGTTTGAACCCCTCTGGCAGTGGCTGATAACGGCGGCAGTTGGAAGCGAGCAGCAGAGCCTGCACATCCTGTTCCGTGACCGGTTTGGTGAGACCGGCGGCAATCCGCAGGCAGACCAGATCCATGTCGCTTGATAGCAGCAGCCACTCTTTGCTTAACACCGTATCTCCTTGCCTGGTGGGGAGAGGGGCGCTCGGTTTACCCCTCTACTGTCATTAAATCTCTCAATGCCAAAGAAAGCGAATCACCGGCCGTGAGAGCGGGCAGTATTCAGATATTTCTTCTGAATGGTCAATGGATTGAGATCAAATCGGTGATGATGGCCGGATAAATTCGGGCGCTGTTCTGCAATGGCGCAGGGTGGCTCGCCGGATCGCGGCAGGGGATCCCTGCCTGCGACATAGGGAGCGCTGGCGGGGGTAAGCTATCAGCTGCGCTGCGCCGTTCTGGCCAGGGTGAGGTAATCACCGAGTACCGGCTCACCCAGTAGATGGCGGCGCAGCATGTCGAGCGCGGCAAAGGCGAGGATCTTGCGGCGGCTCTCCGGGTCGGGATGGCTGGCCTTGAGCGTCTGGCCAATCTGCTGGCCATCGGCGCAGAGCAGCAGTGGCACACCCTCTTCCCCCTCTCGCCCTATGGTCAGTTGCAGACCCGTATCGGCAGTCGGCAGTCGGGCCAGATCATCGGCCAGTTGCGTGCTGAAGCGGGCGTCCAGCCGGTGATGGCCGTGACAAAGCGCCAGCAGGGCGCCGCCACTCTCCCCCTCCAGCAGCGTCAGTGGCCGACCTTGCAGCAGCGCGAGGATCTGCTGCGCCGGTTCAGTATCTCCGCTGCCAACCAGCCAGGGGCGGATCGTATCCAGCAGTCGGCGCTCGGCGCTCTCCATGTCAGCGGCGCTGGCGCCGTGGCCGATCAGCTTGAGTTCGATAAGGGGCATGGCGGATCGGTAACCGAGCTCGATGCCGGTGGGCCAGGGGGCGGCATCCAGCATATCGCTGAGGGCCGATTCCGAGACGCCGAAGGTGTAAAAGCGACGCAGCTCGGTATCGACCTGAGCACCGGCAAGCTGTTTGAGGCGCGGCAGAATTTGCTCGCGCACCATCTGCTTGAACTCGAACGGTACGCCAGGGGTGAAGAAGAGCTGGCTCTGGCCACTTCGCACCACAAAGCCGCAGGCGGTACCGACCGGGTTGTCGAGGATCTCGCACCCCTGCGGCAACCAGGCCTGTTTGGCGTTGCTTTGTGCCATGGGGCGGCCACGGCTGGCGTAGCGGGCCGTGATGGTGGCGAGCCAGTCTGGGAAGAGGATGAGCGGCTGGGCGAAGGCCTCGGCGGCGGCCTGAGCGGTCAGGTCGTCGGCAGTGGGCCCGAGCCCGCCGCACACCAGCACCACCTCGGCGCGGCTGGCACTCTCCTGCAGCACGCTTTTCAGGTCGGCGAGGTTGTCCCCTACCGTCAGGCGACGGCGCACCTGCCACCCCTGTTCCAGCAGCAGTGCGCTGAGCCAGGCCGCATTGGTATCCACCACCAGACCCGTCACTATTTCGTCTCCGGTACTGATGATCTCGATACGCATGGCGGGCTCCTTGGGTGAAACGGGTGACAATGGTTGGCCTGGGGCCAGCACAATCAGGCTTTGTTGTGCTCGAAGTAGTAGCTGATCCGGGTACGCGGATTGAGATACTCGAACACGGCGGGCGGCAGCCGTTTGGGGTGGATCACCTTGGCGATCGACAGTTCGGCCTGCTGCAGGTCGATGATGGCCGCTTCCTGACGGGGAATGCGCGGATCATAGACCAGCACCGAGGGATAGAGCAGGCGCGAGGCGTTGACCGACATCACCAGCCCGACCTGACCGTTGGAGAGTTGTACCACGCTGCCGGGGGGATAGATCCCCATCAACCGGATCAGCATGCTGAGGTACTCCGGATTGAACTGCGCCTTGCGCTGCTTGTAGAGGCCGCTCAGGGCCGAGTAGGGCACCTTGGCCTGCATGTGGCAGAGGTTATCGTACTCGTTGATCAGCGACACCATCTGGGTGAGCGGATCGAGCTGGCCACCCTTGAGCCCTTCCGGCCCGCTGCCATCGAGATATTCGTGGTGATGGAGCACGATCCCCTTCGCCTCGGCGGGGAAATCCTTGGCCAGATTGAGCAGGTCGAGGCCGTAGCGCGGATGCTGGGCCATCAGGTTCTGCTCCGGCTTGGTCAGCGGCTCGGTCTTGCGCAGGATCTGGCTCGGGATCTTCAGCTTGCCGATATCGTGGAACAGCGCTCCCATGCCGACCTGACGGATCTGGTCGGCCGACATGCAGCACTCCTTGGCCAGCAGCATGCTGAGCACACTGACGTTGAGGGAGTGGAAGTAGAGGTTGTTGCCATCCTCGCCGTCGGAGACCAGATGGAGCACCATCTCGTCCACCGCGAGCAACTGCTCGGTCATGGCGTTGATCAGCTCCTGTGCCTCGCCGATGGCATTGAGGGGGCGGGACTGGATCTTGCTCATCACGCTGCGCACCTGCGCCAGCGACTGCTGGAACTGTTTCTCGCACTGCTGCAGATCGCGGCGGTACTGTTGCAACTGCTCGATGCGGCGATCTTTCTCCTGCTGCATCTGGGCCTGCCGCTGGGCGGCGTCCGAGCTCTCTTGTGGTTGAGGCTGTACCTGACTGAGGGGTTTGGGCGGGACATCGCTCTTGTCGGGAATGATGGTGACCAGTTTCAGGCCGAGCCGGCGGATCAGCTCGATCTCCTCTTCACTTTTGATCTTGAAGCTGGAAAACAGGAACGGGTGTTCGCGCCACCCCAGTGGCAGGGAGACATAGTTGCCGACTTGCAGTCGATCTACGGAAATCTTGATACCGGTCATTATCTTGGAAGCAGGAGAGACACTGAGCCGTATGCTAGTCAAAGGCGGGGGTGAATACAAAAGGTATCTGATGACAGGGCGGGAGCTTTATTATAGGCTTCTGGATGTCCAGACATATTTACCGATGCAGTACAGGGAGTAAGCATGCCGATCAAGATCCCGGATCAGTTACCCGCCGCCGAAGTGCTGG
Source organism: Aeromonas sp. QDB11 (assembly GCF_027705265.1). Lineage (NCBI taxonomy): Bacteria > Pseudomonadati > Pseudomonadota > Gammaproteobacteria > Aeromonadales > Aeromonadaceae > Aeromonas > Aeromonas sp. QDB11. Next base: position 9,876 of record NZ_JAPDBM010000031.1, read on the forward strand.
GGCAGGAGAACATCTTCGTGATGACGGAATCCCGGGCCGTCACCCAGAACATCCGCCCGCTGCGGGTGTTGATCCTCAACCTGATGCCCAAGAAGATTGAGACCGAGATCCAGCTGATGCGGATGCTCTCCAACTCGCCGCTGCAGGTGGATGTGGATCTGCTGCGCATTGATGACAGGGAGTCGAAGAACACGCCGCAGGCCCATCTGGAGAACTTCTATCACGACTTCGAGCAGGTGCGTGGCAACAACTACGACGGCATGATCATCACCGGGGCGCCGCTCGGGCTGGTGGAGTTCGAGGAGGTGGTCTACTGGCCGCGTATCGTCGAGATCATCGAGTGGTCCCATCAGCATGTCACCTCCACCCTGTTCCTCTGCTGGGCGGTACAGGCGGCGCTCAAGGCGCTCTATGGGATGGAGAAGCAGACCCACGGTGAGAAGCTCTCCGGGGTTTATCGCCACCACAGGCTCGATGAGCACGAGCCGCTGCTGCGCGGTTTCGATGACGAGTTCGTCGCCCCCCACTCCCGTTACGCGGCGTTTGATGGCGATCTGATCCGCACCCATACCGACTTGCAGATTTTTGCCGAGTCAGAAGAGGCGGGGGTCTATCTGGCGGCAACCAAGGATTGTCGTCAGGTGTTTGTCACCGGTCACCCGGAGTACGATGCCCTGACGCTGGACGGGGAGTATCAGCGGGATCTGGCGGCGGGGCTCGACCCGGCCATTCCGGTCAACTACTACCCGAATAACGATCCGGGCCAGACCCCGCGCGCCAGCTGGCGCAGCCATGGTCATCTGCTGTTTGCCAACTGGCTCAACTACTACGTCTATCAGCTCACCAGTTATCGGGTGGAGGATATCGGCAAGGTCTTCACCTACGACCAGGAGGGCAAGTAGTCAGTCGCCCTGCTCCAGCCGCTCGGCCAGCTGGTCGAGCCATTGGCGGTGGCAGGCTAACGCGAATGCCTTGGGTCTGTGAGCCTTGATGGCGGCCATCGCTTCTTGCTGCGGCTGGCCGAGGGTCATCAGCAGCGCGGCGGCGACCAGACCGGTACGACCGCTGCCCCCTTTGCAGTGGATGACCAGATGCTTGCCATCCCCCAGCAGCTCGCGCAGCTGCGGCAGTGCCTGTTGCCAGTCGGCCTCGAAGGCGGCGTCGGGGGCCAGATCATCCTCGATGGGCAGATGGAACCAGCGCATCCCTTCGTGCTCGACCTGCTGGCCGAGCGGCGCCAGTTCGAGTCGGATCAACTCGGCGCTCGTCATCAGGGTCACCACCCCGTAGGCACCGGCCAACCGCAGTTGATCGAGCGCCAGGGTCAGCGGCACCTGCTGGGTGCCGGGGCAGGGAGTCAGCAGCAGCTGGCCATCGACACGGGGAACCTCAAGGCTCCAGAAGGGGTGAAACGGGTGCATGGCGGATCCTCGCGTAGTGGCCGCAGGGCTGCGGCCGGTGAATGGCGCCAAGGATAGGCGGGGCAGGGGGGATGTCAATGGCCGTTGTGTTTGCCCCGGTTTACGGGCAGAGTCTAAAAAATTGAGCGGTTCAAGGAGTTAAGATGAGAAACCTGGATCAACTGGATTTGGATATCCTGGCCCATCTGTTTCGGGATGCGGGCATGACCAACAAGGATCTGGCCGCGCTGGTGGGCGTTGCCCCCTCCACCTGTCTGGAGCGGGTGCGCAAGTTGCAGCAGGATGGCGTGCTCAAGGGCGCACACTGCGAAGTGGATTATCAGGCCCTGGGTGGCCACATTCAGGCCATGGTCTCCCTGCAGTTGGCCCGTCACAGCCGCCAGATCATCGATGCCTTCCGCGATGCCATTCTGGCGCTGCCCGAAGTGATCAGCCTGTTCCACATGGGGGGCAAGGATGATTTTCTGGTGCACCTCTGTGTCTCCGACACCGAGCACCTGCGTAACTTCGTCTTTGACCACTTCACCTCCCGCGAGGAGGTGGTGCACCTCGAAACTTCGCTGGTGTTCGAGCATAAGTTCAGCCGCTCGCTGCCCTGCTTTCCCCAGCCATAATGGCCTTTGGGCAGACAGTATGGGGAGATGGAAAAAACCGCCTGCTGGCGGTTTTTTCCATTCTGCTTTCGGTTGAATCAGCACGAGCGGCTCAATTGGCGGCGGTGCGTTCATCCTTTGCAGTCCGATAGAGACTCTTCTGATAGGCCATGCTGCCCCACAGCGCCAAACCCAGTGCATCCTCCTTCAAGGCGTCAGGTTGCGCTGCCGGGGTCAGCTTTTCGCTGGCATCATCGTAGACATAGCCTTCCGCCGCGCGCTCCGGTTGCAGGATCACCACATCTTGGCCGCGCATCAGGGCGAAGTTCTTGTCGTACTGCATGATGGCGCGCCCCGGCCAGTCGGCAGGCATGCGGGTCAGATCCTTGCCCAGCATGGGGTAGTCGGCACTGATCCCCATCAGGGAGAGCAGGGTCGGCGCCATATCGATCTGGCTGACGATGCGCGAATCCCTCTTCGGTGCAATGCCGTCACCGACGATGACGCCGGGGATATGGAAGCGGGGGATGGGCACCAGACTGGCACCACCGACCCGGCTGTCGTGGTCGGCGATCACCAGGAACAGGGTATCCTTCCAGTATTCGGACTGTTTCGCCTTCTTGAAGAACTCGCCGATGGCGTAATCCGCATACTTGGCCGCGTTGTTGCGGGTCTGCTTGGGTTGCTCGAACAGTTCGATGCGGTTGTCCGGGAATTCGAACGGATCGTGGTTGCTGGAGCTGAATACCAGACTGAAGAAGGGTTTGCCCTCCTTGTGCAGCGCCTTGAAGGTCTCGTCGGCCTTGGCCATCAGATCCTCATCTGAGGCGCCCCATGAGCCCTTGAACACCGGATTGTCGAAATCCTTCTGCTCGACGATGGTGGTGAAGCCGTTGCCGAGGAAGAAGCTGCGCATATTGTCGAAGTGGCTCTCGCCGCCATAGATAAAGCTGGTGTCGTAACCTCGCTGCTTGAGCAGATCCGCGATGGTGAAGAAGTTGGTCTGGCTCTTGCCGAGTTTGACCACCGCCTGCGCCGGGGTCGGCGTGAAGCCGGTCAGTACCGCCTCGATACCGCGTACCGAGCGGGTGCCGGTGGCGTAGAGCTGCTCGAAGGCCCAGCCCTGCTGCGACAGGGCATCGATGTTGGGGGTGAGCGGCAGGCCACCGAGGGAGCCGACAAACTGGGCGCCCAGGCTCTCCTGCAGCAGGATCACCAGATTCTTCGGTTTGCCCTGGAAGCTTGCCTCGTTGAAGGTCTGGCTGGGCAGCAGATCGGAGTTGAAATCACTGGCCGGACGGCCACTCTCCTTGCGCATGATGTCGAGCACCTTCTGCTCGGACATCTTGCCGTAAAACTGGCTGGCATCCTCTTCGGCCCCCATCTGCTTGATGGCAAAGAAGAGGGAGTAGGCGGAGTTGACGGTGAGCGAGTTGACCAACGGATCCCCGGCAAAGGCGACCATGGCCGGGTTCAGGGCGCGGTGGCCGAGACTGGAGCGGGCACCGAGAAAACCGATGGCCAGGATCAGCAGGGCGAAGGCCGGACGCAGATACCAGCGCGGGAAGCTGAGGCCACGCACCAGACGGCCGCTCAGCCACCAGCCACCGGCCAGCACGGCACCACTGAAGAGCACCGCCAGCAGCAGCTCGGCTTTGCGGCCCGCCCACAACATGGAGAGCACCTCTTTCGGATAGATCAGGTACTCCACATAGAGGCGGTTGGGGCGCACGCCATATTCGGTGACGAAAGAGGGGGTGGAGATCTCGAGGAACAGCATCAGCCAGAGTCCGACGGTCAGCCACACTCGCATCAGTTGCAGCCAGCCGCGACCGATGGCGTGGGGGCCTGCCAGCAGCAGGGTGAGCATGGCGGGGACGCCCCAGACCCAGCAGAGGGTGGCAAAATCGACCCGGATCCCTTGCAGCAGCATCTCCTGCCAACCGGCCACGGCATCCACCCGTTCCAGTTGCCAGACACCGAGGGCAATTCGACTGAAAGAGAGAGAGAAGAGCGCGAGCGCGCAGAAGATGGCGAAGGGCCAAAATGGGCCGAGTCGCTGTTTTAGAGCTGTCATGTTTGTTCCTGATTGGGCCTGTAAGCGTCTGTCCACAGACGCTTTTTTATTTGTTGTGCTTTTATGACAGGCAGATGTGGATAAGGTTGCACTCTATCTTGCCAAAAGAGGCAATTAACATATCGCTTATCTAAAAGTGTGAACTCGACCGGTTACTGAGTGCAGAATAAGCTGCTGGATAAAATGTGAGCCGCAGCGCGAATGGAAGGGGGAACTCCATTTATAATTGCCGCGAATTATCTCAATCGGAGCCGAAGGGATGCCGGTCTTTATCGATGTCGAGTATGTGCAGGGATGGCGCCTGTTTGTGGTGTTATCGGATGGCACCACGGGCGTGCTGGATCTGACCCCCTGGCGAGGTCAGCCCCTGTTTGCAAAGCTGGAGAGCGAACGCCACTGTGCTAGGGTCTTTATCAACCGTCACCACCAGCTGGAGTGGCCTGTCGGATGCACCTTGTCTGCCCACGAGGTTTATCACCTGATCTCCCCCATCGATGAACGGGAAGCCTTCAGCTAATCCACGCTTTTTGTGAGCCAACGCCAGATTACTGTTACTGGAATGTTTGCCCATTTGCCTTTCTGAATGAACTTGGGTAAAACCTGCGCAACATTTTGCCAACCTGCCTTCGCTTTCCACGACAGAGGCTTGCCGCTTTCACGCCGCAGGCCTTTTTTGCGGCCTGATGGCAAACCTTTCCCCTGCCGAAAGGTTTGGTGGGGTTTAATGAAAAAAACAAAATAAACAAATACATAAGGAAAATGTATGGCTTGTCATATGCGCACTCCTCTTGCCCTGCTGGTGGGCGGGCTCGCCTGTCACGGCGCCGCCGGTCAGGAACCGGTTCAACAGCTGGATCCCATGGTGGTAGTGGCAACCCGCCCCGCCAGCACCCTGGAGGTGACGCTGGATCCCAAGAAGCCCGGTTCCCCCATGCCCGCTGCCGACGGCGCCGGTTATCTGAAGAATGTCACCGGCATGAGTATGGTGCGCAAAGGGGGGCTGGGCGGTGATCCCGTGCTGCGGGGGATGGGGATGTCCCGCCTCAACGTGCAGATGGATGGCGGGATGCTGGCCGGTGGTTGTGGCGGCCGGATGGACCCGCCTACGGCCTATGTGTTCCCCCAATCCTTTGACCGGATCCGGGTGCTGAAGGGGCCGCAATCCCTCGAGCAGGGGGCCACGCTGGCGGGAACCGTGCTGTTCGAGCGGGACAGGCCCGAGTTCACCGCGCCGGGTCTCAAGGCCGATGCCTCGGCCCTCTATGGCAGTTTTGGCCGCGATGACCAGATGGTGGATATGACGGCGGGTTCGACCGATGGCTATCTGCGCGGTCAGTTCACCCACTCCGATAGCGACGATTACCGCGATGGTCACGGTAACAAGGTGCGCTCTTTCTATCGCCGCGAGAATGGCACCGCGCAGCTGGGCTGGACGCCGGGGGAGCACACCTGGCTGGAACTCACCGCCGAGCGCAGCAATGCCCGCGCCGCCTATGCGGATCGCACCATGGATGGCCCCATGTTTGATCGGGAGTCCTTCGGGCTGAAGCTCAAGCAGGAGCAGATCACCCGTTATTGGCAGCGCAGCGAGCTGACTCTGTGGGACAACGACATCGACCACATCATGGACAACTTCAGCCTGCGGCAAAATAGCGGCATGAAGATGCTATCTAACCCGGATCGCCGTAACAGCGGCGGTCGCTGGGCCAACGACATCGCTTTGCCTGCCGACTGGTTGCTGACCGCCGGGTTCGACAGCAACCGGGATCAGCACCGCAGCCGGGGTGGCGTCGATTATGCGATGCAAGATCGCCAGCGCACTCTGCGTTTCGAGCAGCAGGGCGGCTTCGCCGAGCTGGGGCGCCAGCAGGGGGCCCACAGCTACAAGGGCGGTTATCGTCAGGATAGGGTCGAGACCACCCGCTATGGCGCCGGTGAACAGACCCTCTACAGCGATACCCTGAACCTGAACAGCGGGTTTGGTCGCTACGAGTATCAGTGGTCGCCCCGCTGGTCCAGCTATCTGGCATGGGGGCAGGCAGAGCGGGCGCCGGACTACTGGGAGCGCAGCAAGGACAGCACCCCGTTCACCCTCAACCCGGAGCGCAGCCGCCAGTGGGATGCGGGGCTGGCTTTGCGCAGCCGCGAGCTGGATCTGACCCTCTCCCTCTTTAGCGCCGACATCAAGGACTACCTGCTCTACAACAGCAAGTCGAACAAGGTGCGCAACATCGATGCTCAGACCCGGGGCGGCGAGCTGGAGGGGCGCTGGCAGTTTGCCGAGCAGTGGCGTCTCGATGGTGGTCTGGCGGTGGTCTACGGCGAAAACCAGAGCGACAACAAGCCGCTGGCCCAGATGCCGCCGCTCGATGGCAAGCTGGCCCTAGGCTGGCAGCAGGATGAAACGCTGAACTTCACCCTGCTGGGGCGCGCTGTGGCGGCGCAGGATCGGGTGGATCTCTGGTCCGGCACGGTCGCCGGTCAGGATCAGGGGGAGACCCCGGGCTTCTTCACCCTGAACCTGAGCGGTGCCTGGCAGTTTGCCAAGGGATGGCAGCTCTCGGCCGGGGTAGACAACTTGTTCGACACCTTCTATTACGAGCACCTCTCCAAGTCGGTGCACGCCAGTCAGGCGGGGCTTGGCTACGAGCAGAGCGGCCGTATCCCCGAGCCGGGTCGCTCGTACTGGCTCTCGCTCAACTACCGTTTTGCCTCGGCAGGCGTGCTCTAACCAGTTGAGTCAGATAACGTTTTCAGTCACAGACACCGCTGTGTGAGCCTCGCTATCATGGTGAAAAACAGGCGTATCAGACGCCTGTTCTCACAGCGGGAACATAACAATGAAACAAGGAACGTTGCGCTATGGCGGCCTGCTCGGGGCCGCTCTGTTACTGGCGGCCTGTGGTGGTAGCGGTAGCAGCAGCTCTTCCGGTGGCGAGATCATCCCACCGGTACCCAACCGTACCGATCTGGTCAACAACCGCGCCTGTTATGGCGATGATCAACTCGCCTGCAACCTGCGCATCTATCAGGTGATGGTGGAGTCGTTTGCCGATGGTGACGGCAGTGCCAACTACGGCGTCGGTTATGGCCCCTCCCAGCACAACGGCGATCTGCAGGGGATCATCGACAGCCTCGACCACATCAAGAGTCTCAACGTCAACGCCATCTGGCTCACTCCGGTATTCGACTCCTGCGCAGGGCAAGGCGGTGACAACAAGCTCGATGCCACCGGCTACTTCGCCTGCGACTTTTTCACCGTGGATCCCAACTTTGGCAGCAACGCCAAGCTCAAACAGCTGGTGGATGCGGCGCACCAGCGCGGTCTCTATGTATTCCTCGACGGGGTGTTTGGCCACGTCAACAAGGTGGGTGTGAGCAAGCCATCGCCAGAGGGGCGTCTGCCCGCTCTCACCGGCGGTGGTGCCGGTTATCCCGGTCAGCTGGTGGATTACAGCAAGCCGGAGAGCCTCGCCTACTTCAAGGAGGTGGCCCGTTACTGGGTCGAGCAGTACGGTATCGACGGCTGGCGCCTCGATCAGGCTTATCAGCTCAATCTGAATGAGTGGCGTGCCATGCGCAGCGAAGTGGAGCAAGCCAGCGCGACACGCAAGGCCGCCGGTCAGCAGTGGGGCACCCTCGGCTACATGGTGGGCGAGGTATGGAAGAGTGCCGACGAGATCCGTGCCGAGGCTTACGGCAGCAGCGACAATCCGGCGCTCGCCTCGGCGTTCGACTTCCCGTTGCGCTACGGCATCGTGCAGGCGCTGGCGGTGGAGGAGTCCGGCAAGGGGGGCCAGGGGGCCAGTGTGCTCGATGCCAGCTGGAACAAGGTGGAGAACTACCCCGGCCACGCCATGCCGAACCTGATGCTGGGTAACCACGATCTGGTGCGTTTCGGCGATCTGCTGGAGCGCGGCAACTTCAATCCGGCCGAGTACTGGCTGCGCCACAAGGCAGCCTTCAGCTTTATGGCGGCCCGCTCCGGCCCCATCACCTTCTATTACGGCGAGGAGTTTGGCGACGAGGTGCCGGGCTTTGCCAAGCAGGTGAGCGGTGATTGTGCGGCGCAGGGTTTGTGCGATGACCATGTGGCCCGCAGCGACGGCAAGGTGCCCGGTGTCACCGGCTTTGTGCCGGACAGCGAGCAGGCCGAATTGAAAGGGTGGCTCGCCCAGCTGCTGGCGATGCGCGCCGCTCATCCCGCCCTCTATCAGGGGGAGCGAGTCAAGCTGGTGGCCGACGGCAGCCTCTATGGTGACATCAAGCAGACGGCGAGCGAGCAAGTCGTCTATCTGCTCAACCTCTCTACCTCGGCGCTCAGCTACAACCTGCCGACCAACAAGCTGCGCAGCGGCAGTGCGCTGGTGGATCTGCAAAGTGGCGAGAGTCTGGCCCTGGGTAGTGACAGTGTGACGGTGGCGCTTCCCCCTTTGAGTGGCCGTTTCCTCCGCCTGCAATAAGTCAGCGGCAGTACGCTTTGATATGAGAGAGGGCCCCATCGCGGGGCCCTCTCTGTCATTGTGGCGAAAAGGTCATGGCGGGTTATGCGGTGGTCTGGCCCCGGTTTTCCAGCCGCTGGCGGAAGGCGCGGGCCAGTCGCTCGTAGAGATCCTGCGCCTCCTTGTCCTCGATATCGCCGCGGATCCAGGGGTTGTCGACGATCTCCAGCAGCACGCAGTCGCGGCCCTGCTGGCGCAAGTCGAGCCCGTAGAGGCCATTGCCGAGCTGATGGACGGCGCGGCGGGCGGTCTGCAGTACCCGTTCCGGCACCTCGTTCAGTGGCAACGCCTCGATGCGGCTCATGTCGAGCGGGTGCTTGCGGCGGCGAATGCGGTTACCGGGCTCTGGCCGGTAGCGGCGACAGGCAAACAGCGGCGAGCCATCGAGAAAACCGATGCGCCAGTCGAACTCGGCGGGGATCCGGCTCTGCACCAAGAGCAGGGCGGAGCGGCTCAGCCCTTCGTCCAGCAGCCGGGCCAGCTGCTGTTCGTCGCTGGCCATGGCGAGATCGCGCCCCTGCGCGCCATCGGGCACCTTCACCATCAACGGCAGGCCGAGCCGCTGTACCAGCTCATCCACATGGTGGCGACCGCGACGGGTCACCACCATGGTGGGCGGCATGGGCACGCCGCTGCGTACCATCAGCTCGTAGAGATAGAGCTTGTTGCTGCAGGCGAGGATGGCGCGGGAGCTGTCGATAACCGGCATCTTGAGCTGCTCGGCACGGCGGGCAAATTCGAAGGTGTAGTGGCCGACCGCGGTTTCGGCCCGCAGCCAGAGGGTGTCGAACTCCGGCAACCGCTCGATGGCCGACGGTGGCAGGATCTCGGCCCGGATCCCCTGGGCGGCAGCAGCCCGGATAAAGCGCTCCAGCGCCAGCCCATCACTGCTGGCGCGGCCATCATCGGGATCGACAAGAATGGCGAGCTGGTAGAGCGGCGCCGCCTGCTCCTCATCACCGGTGCCCACCAGCGCCTGAGCATGGTGCAGCATCAGTGCCTTTTCGCTTGGGCTCAGCTCCAGCGGTGACAGGCTCTGCTGCTGGCGTACCGACCAGCCATGACGGCCGCGCTTGAGGGTCAGCTCCTGCAGCGGCAACTGGCTCAGGCCGTAGTAGTAGCGGGCCAGCCCCGCCAGCTCGCTCTGTTCACACTGGCCGAAGATGGCGCGCACCCGGATCCTGTCCTCGCTCTGCTGGGCCAGCCACCCCTGTGCCTTGCGCCACAGCTTGGCCGGTGGCTGCTGGGGTTGCAGTCGGCTGATGGCCTGCAGACCCGGCAGGCAGTGGTGGCCGCGGGCCTGGGCCAGCAGCGAGCAGTAGTAGCCTGCGCTCAGGTGCTCCAGATTGCGGCAGAGGTTGATGATGCGGGGTCGGCCGCCGGTGGTCGGCACGCCATGTTGCAGATAGGTGCGGGCGGTCAGCAGATAATCGGCATGGTAAGGCCAGTCGCCCAGCTCTTCGACGATGACATAGGTACTCATATTTTCGGCTCCACAGATCAGACTGCCTGAAAAAAGGCAGGATCCCCAGTGGGCTTCGATGCACCGACAAGCACGACAATGGCGCGAGGGGAAACAAGAGGTTACAGTGCCTAATATGACGCTTTGGTAACTTGTGATACAAGTCGCATTTTTGGTGCTGAAGATAAATAACCGAACAAGGACTCCCCGTGTTGACCGTACGTGCGGCCCGAACAGATGATCTGGGCGCCATCGTTAATCTGGAACGCTACTGTTTTCCCCCCGAAGTCGCCTTTGGCCGCAGCCGCTGGCACTATCTGCTGGCCCACGCCAAGGGGCGCACCCTGTTGCTGCTGGATGAGAAGCATCAGCTGATGGGCTATCTCTGCCTGCTGGAGCACAGAGGCTGGGATCGGCTGGTCATTCAGGCGCTGGCCATCCGCTGGACGGTGCGCCGTCTGGGCTGGGCCCGCCGTCTGCTGGAGCAGGTGATCCGGGAGGGCAAGGCCGCTGGCTGGGGGGCGATTCGCCTCGAGGTGGGGGACGCCAACGAAGAGGCGCTGGCGCTCTATCAGGGGTTGGGATTTCGTCCCCAGCAGCGGCTGGCGGACTACTATGGCCGCGACCAGCACGCCCACCGGCTGGTGCTGCCGCTGGTGAGCGACGAGGAGCGTGAGCGGCGCAGAGTGGCTCGCAAGCCGCCTTTGCAGGCATGCTAGCCGTGTGGAACGAGCAACATCGAGGAGCAGGATGAGCTGCGACAATTGTCTTGCTACCGCCATCAAGGTCAAGCTGGGGCGTTGCCCGGTCTGTGCCATCCAGACTTTCGTCATCGGCCTGATCGGCTGGCTGGTCTGGTGGTGGTGCGGCGCCGACACCTCGGTCAACGCCCTCACCGGCCTGCTGTTTGCGTTGGGGGGCTCGGGCCTGTTTCTGCTCCATCTGGTGGTATTTGTCTGGCGCAAGGCGACCGGACGTGAATTGAGCGATGAATGAATCTGAATAGATTCAAACAGATAAATAACGATATCGGTGTAGATATGGAGGTTCAGATGATTGCAATGGTAACGGGCGCCTCGTCCGGTTTTGGTGAAGCCATCAGCCGCCAGCTGGTGCAGGCGGGCTACAAGGTGATCGGCACCGGTCGCCGTGCCGAGCGGCTGGCCGCGCTGGCTGACGAGCTGGGCGAGCAGTTTCTGCCGCTGGTGTTCGACGTGCAGGACAAGGCGGCCACCCGCGCCGCGATCACCGGTTTGCCAGCCGCCTGGAGCGAAGTGGATCTGCTGGTCAACAACGCCGGTCTGGCGCTGGGGCTGGAGCCTGCCCACAAGGCGGATCTGGACGATTGGGAGCAGATGATCGCCACCAACATCAGCGGCCTGACCCTGCTCACCCGCCTGCTGCTGCCGGGCATGGTGGCGCGCAATCGCGGCCACGTCATCAACATCGGCTCCATCGCGGGCACCTACCCCTATCCGGGCGGCAACGTCTATGGCGCCACCAAGGCGTTCGTGAAGCAGTTCAGCCTCAACCTGCGCGCCGATTTGGCGGGTACCGCCATTCGCGTCACCAACGTGGAGCCGGGCCTGTGCGGCGGCACCGAGTTCTCCAACGTCCGCTTCCACGGTGACGATGCCAAGGCGGCCACCGTCTATCAGGGGGTGGAGGCGATCCAGCCGGAAGACATCGCCAATACCGTGCTCTGGGTGAGCCAGCAGCCCGCCCACGTCAACATCAACAGCATCGAGATCATGCCGGTGGCCCAGACCTTCGGCCCGCTCAATATCAGCCGCCGCTGATCGCTGCATTGGATGAAACAAAAGAGGCTCCCTCGGGAGCCTCTTTGCGTTGGCGAGCAGATTACAGGCTCATGATCTTCTTGAACTCCTCCTCCGAGTATTTCTTCTCGCTGCTCTTGGTCAGATCCGTCATCAGCTTGTAGCGCAGATCTTTGGCCATCTGATAGGTCTGCTCCAGCTGGCCGTAGGAGTAGTCGGCGGCCAGCCCGATGGCGGTGGCCTTGTCGTTGGCGTAGGTCTGCTTGAGGCTCTTGTCGAGCACGGCGACCTCCTTGTAGAGCTTGGCGCTCTCCTTGCTCCAGACGTTTCGCAGCAGCGGCAGGTATTTGTCCGGATTGGTGTTGGCCAGCGCCGTCAGGCTGCGGAACTGCCAGTAGGCGGAATCATCGGAGTAGCTGTCGCTGCCGCTGCGATAGGGCAGGGGGTAGTTTTCCAGGGTGTTGTAGAGCGGCACCATCACAGATTCGGCCAGCACGCCGTAGCTCTGCCAGATCAGCCCCTGCAGCTCTTTGGGCATCTCTTTGCGCAGCTGGATGACGTGGGATTCCAGCTGGCGATCGACGCGGATTGGCCGCTCTGCCTTGCCCGCCAGCGGCGTGCCGTCATAGGTGGCGCTCAGCACCCTGGCCACGTCCGGCACAGCGATGGGAGTATCCGGCTTCATAAACAGTGGATATTGCGCCAGCCGAGTCGCCTGTTTCTGGCTGGCGGTCAGCATTTTCTGGCCGAGCCACTCCCGATCCACGTTGTAGGGATCGGCAATCACCCCGAACGCCTTGGCGAAGTTGAAATCCTTCGGATCGGCGTTATCCAGCAGTTTGTGTTCGCGTACAAACTCCAGCAGCTTGGGCGAGTGCAGCACATCGGCGCTGTCGAGAGCGACGCCGTGGATGCGCAGGCCGTTGGCCACCATGGCGTAGCTGTCGTTCGGCACCCGCACCGCGATCCAGTGGTGGCCGGAGCCAATCTCCATCAGCCAGGCCTCGTTCACATCCGCCAGATAGAGGCTGTTGCCCTCACCGGCGCCATATTGCTCCACATAGCGGCCGAGCAGCTCGACCCCCTCTTTGGCCGTTTTGGCCTGCGGCAGGATCAGGGTCGGGATGATGGCCTCGATGACCCCCTTCTCGATCAGCGGATCCGCTTTTTGGGCCTTGTCGTTGACCTCGGCGCTGGTGGTAGCCGAGATGGCGACGTTGAACTCGTTGATGCCGCGCTCCTCATAATATTTGCCTGCTGGGTCGCTGGTTGTTGCATCCCAGTCGTGGATGGCGGAGTAGGCGAAGAACGCCTTGGGCATTGGCACTTCCAGCCCGTTGCCCAGTTTCCAGCTCTTGCCCTCGTTCTGTTGTGCCGGGTGGAAGGCCAGATACTTGTTCCAGTTGTTGACGCCAAAATCCTCGTTTCTGGCGATCATTACGCTGCCATCGGCACTGGCCCCCTTGCCGACGATAAGGCCGGTACAGGCATCGGCACTGGTGCCAAGCAGGGTGAGCAGGGTGGCGGAGAGAAGACTCAAGGTGTGTTTTTTCATAGTTATGCCCGAAAGGTTGCGGTGAGTGAGAGTCAGACGAGGGGATGAGGTGTGGGGAGGCCGCAACTCCGAACTGGCAGCGGAGCGAGCACGGCAGATTGGTCTGCCTGTTATTGGTTTTACGAACAGATCATCCATGACACGGCTGGCTGGTTGTGATGTGCGCCAAAATTGTATGCCTCGCTGGTTGTTTGTTTTGTGATCGAACTGCTGTTCCTGACTTTTCTCTGGCGCCGTGGCGCGCGGACGGTGAAATGTGCCAAAACAGCGTGAACCGGCAGCAGATGAGTCATGATTCTGACGCCTGCTTGCGTGGGGGCCGTGGTGAGCGCCGCCATAGCGCGGGATCTTGCACCATCTGACAAGTTGGCCTGTAACTTGCTGGTTTTATTGGTAATGGTGGGGCCTGACGCCCCATGTGACCGGATCAGCCTGTGCCCATTGCCGCAGATGCGCACCGAATTGGAGCCCCCATGGATATCAAACCCTACAGCCAGCAGCTTGCCCAGAGCGCATCCAACAACCGCGCCCTCGCCACCCTCAACAGTGCCGGCAGTGGCGGTCAGGGCGGTGGCTGGGAGGAGATGGTCAGCCTCTCCACCCAGCGCATGACCGGTCAGGCCCAGCAGGTGCTGACCTACGAACATCTGGCCAAGAACAACAAGCTGCCGCCGGCGCTGGATATGAGTTCCGACAAGGGGGGCGTGGTGCAGCAGCTGGTGGACAAGGCGCTGGGCTTCGATCGCAAGAAGTTCAACGAGATAGAGGAGAAGCTCAAGACGATCGCCGACAACAAGCAGCTGACCGCCGAGGAGCGGGCGGAGCAGAGCAAGCCGCTCAACGAGCAGCGAGAGAAGATGTTGAAAGAGGCGATGGATCGCCTGACCGGCCAGAAGTAGGGGCGGCGATGTGCCGGATTGGCCGGCAAGTCGGGGCGAAGAGGCAATATCTTGCCCTGAATGGAGACTAGGGGAGTGAACGGTCTGGGTAAGGAAGGCGGGAGGCAAGATTGCCTCCCGCTTGATATGGCGCCCGCGCAAGTGGCCGCGAGTCGGGCGTCATTACGCTGGCATGGCAGCCTGGGCAGCCCGGTCTGGACTATTCGCTAGCGACGATGCCGATCCCGATGGCTTTGGTCTGAACCGCCTTGAGCTGGTCCCCTTCTGCAATCAGGCTAAACTGCTCCGGGTTGTTGATCTTGATGGTCAGGGTCTCATCCACCCCTCTGACGGTGACGGTCTGCTGTTGTTTGTCCAGCCCGATGACATCGGCATAGATGGTCACTTTCATGCCGACACCGCCACCCGGTTTCTCATCTGCCCTGGCCCGTTCGCCATCCACTTCCACGATCCGTTTTCTGATGCCAGCGGTGCCCTTCAGCAGCTCTACATCGAGTATCTGCAGATACTTGAGCGTGACCTTGTCCCCGACCTTGACGTTCGGCAGGTTGGCAACCTGCTCGCCAGCGACGATATCGAAGGTTTCACCCTCTGCGTTTTTCAGACTGACCTGGCGGGTCTCCAGGTCGATGGCGGTCACGGTGGCACTCGCCGTGAGTTCTTGCGCTAGACTGGCTTGCCCGGGAGCGACGTCGACTCCTGCGTTGACCTCGGCGGCTTGTACCAGAGTAGTCGAGAGGGTAAACAGACCTGCAATCCATGCATGCTTCAGTTTCATATTTCAGACCTTCCTGTATGACGAGGGATTGGATGAAAACTGACGGGGGCAGCAGGATGGGAAAGTGATGGGGAGCCTGATCTCCAGAGTGCTACCCGCCCTCCTGACAGACCATAGCAGAGCCATCCCTGAAAATGCCGCTGCAACGACCGGCAATCTCCATTCTGATAACCAGCTCCCGTTTTTGACCTGATGGGGCGGCAGGCGCACAATGTCCCCGTGCTGTTCAAGTCGAGGATCCCGCCGTGTACAACTTCCAATATGCCAACCCGACCCGCATCTGTTTTGGTGAGGGGCAGATCGCCAGCCTGCCAACGCTCATCCCGCCCGGCAGTCGCCTGCTGGTGCTCTATGGCGGCGGCAGCATCAAGCAGAACGGAGTCTATGAGCAGCTGACCCGAGCGCTGGAAGAGGTGACGTGGCAGGAGTTCTCCGGCATCGGCGCCAATCCCAGATACGAGCTGTTGATGGAGGCGGTGGCGCTGGTGAAGCGCGAGCGCATCGACTTCCTGCTGGCGGTCGGTGGTGGCTCGGTAGTGGATGGCACCAAGTTTGTCGCGGCGGCGGCCTGCTATGAGGGGAGCGACCCCTGGGATATCTGCGGCAAACAGGCGAGCGTGCACCAGGCGCTGCCGATGGGCTGCGTGCTGACCCTGCCCGCCACTGGATCCGAGAACAATCCCACCTCTGTGGTGAGCCGCGGGGATGTGAAGATCTCCTTCAGAAGCCCGCTGGTGCAGCCGCAATTTGCGGTGCTCGATCCGGCGACCACCTACAGCCTGCCTGCACGCCAGACCGGCAACGGGGTGGTGGATGCCTTCATCCATATCACCGAGCAGTACCTCACCTTCCCGGTCGGGGGCGATGTGCAGGATCGGCTGGCGGAAGGCCTGCTGCAGGTGCTGGTGGAGAACGGCCCCAGAGCGCTGGCGGAGCCTGCCAACTATCAGGTTCGGGCCAATCTGATGTGGGCCGCCAGCCTGGCGCTCAACGGTCTTATCGGTTGCGGGGTGCCGCAGGATTGGGCCTCTCACGCCATCGGCCATCAGCTGACGGCGCTCTACGGGCTGGATCACGGCCAGAGTCTGGCGGTGGTACTCCCCTCACTGCTCCGTGAGCGGGTGAGTCAGAAGCAGGACAAGCTGGCGCAGTTTGCCGAGCGGGTGTGGCATTCCACCCGCGAGGACAAGGCCCTGCGCATTGAAGAGGCGATCATCCGCACCGAACAGTTCTTCCAGAAGATGGGGCTGGGCACCCGACTGGCCGACTATGGTCTCAGCGAAAGCTGCATTCCGGCGGTCTGCTCCAACCTCAAGCGGGTGGGGCGCACCGCACTCGGTGAACATCAGGATATCGATCCGGATCGGGTGGCGCGCATCCTCGCCCGGGCGCTATAAGCCGGTGTCGGTTTGTTTCCCCAATAAAGAGGGCCGCATATTGCGGCCCTCTTGCATGACGGGTTAGCCGATCACTCGGTGCGCGCCTTGAGATAACCGGCGTAATCCGGGATCTGCACGCTGAATGCCTGCTGCATGTGGGGGCTGTCCATGATGAAGTCGGCGGTCGCTTCATTGGTGGCGACCGGGATGTTCCATACCGCCGCCAGCCGCAGCAGCGCCTTCACATCCGGATCGTGCGGCACCGCATTGAGGGGATCCCAGAAGAAGATCAGCACGTCGATCTTCCCTTCGGCAATCAGGGCGCCGAGCTGCTGGTCGCCACCCATGGGGCCGGAGAAGAGGCAGGTGATGGGCAGTTGCGCCTTCTTGCCGAGCATGGTGCCGGTGGTGCCGGTTGCATAGAGGTGGTGGAGCTTGAGCTCCTCCTTGCGGCGCATCACCCAGTTCAGCAGAGGGGTCTTCATGTTGTCGTGAGCCACCAGTGCCACCCGTTTGTGGGGCGCCATCTCGCGTGCAATCTGTTCCATGGAAATCGTCCGTAGCATTGTTATTGGCAGAGAGCCGTATCCTAATCGAAAGCGGCGCCCGTTGCCTTGCCGGGCGCCGTAACTGTGATCACTTCGACTGTTCAATCCACTGCTTGTTCTTCTGCTCCAGTACCGAGATGGGCAACATGCCGTATTCCAGCACATGGTGGTGGAACGCCTTGAGGTCAAAGTCTCCACCCAGCGCCTGCTCGGCCGACTCCCGCATCCGGATCAGCGCCAGCTGGCCGGCCTTGTAGGAGGTCGCCTGACCGGTGTAGGCCATGTAGCGCGGCACCTCGGAGCTGATGTCCCCGGCACCCAGCGCCGAGTTCTCCTTCATGTAGTTGACAGCCTGATCGTGGCTCCAGCCATACCAGTGGATACCGGTATCCACGACCAGCCGCATCGCCCTGAGCATCTCCTCGTTGAGACGGCCAAAGTATTGCAACTGGTTGTTGAAGGCGGACGAGCCCTCGACCTTCACGTCTCCCACCGCCGGATCATAGAGGCCCCGTCCCTGATAGAGCCCCATGTCGTGATCCGCCAGATATTCGGTGTAGAGCGCCCAACCCTCCGCATAGGCGGTGTAGGAGGCGTTCGCCACATACTGCGGGAAGTCGGGATCCTTGGCGGCCAGCTCCTGAGCGATGGTGATCTGGAAGTGGTGGCCCGGCGCCGCCTCATGGGCCAGCAGGGTGCTGATGTTCCAGCTCTGCAGACCATAGGGGTAGTAGGTGTTGAGGACGAACTGTCCCTTGCGGCCGGTCTGCGGGTTGCCGTCCTGATACCAGGCCACTCCGCCGTATGGCGCATCTTCATAGGAGACGGGCACCACCTCGTAATCGAGCTTGGGAATGGTGCGCTCGGCATCGAAGAAGTCCGGCAGCACCAGCGCCGCCTTGCTCTTGAAGACGTTGTACTCCTGCAATGCCCGCTCGTGTTCGGCCAGTGCCTGCTGCTGCGGCCCGTTCAGGGTCGCACCGGCCGCGTTGTCCGGGTTGAGGCCAGCCGACCAGAGTGCCAGCGGGTTCTGATAGAAGAAGGCAGGCTCGTTCAGATAGCGGAAGAAGGCGTAGATCTGGCCGCTCTGCTTGCTTTGGGCCACGTCTTCGTTGTCGCACTTGCCAACGGTGTGGCACACCTTGACCATGGCACCGAAGATCCGCTCTACCTCGCTCAATCCCAGCTCATGAACCTGTTCCGGTGTCATATTGGTGGTGGTGTGCTTCTTCAGCAGCCAGCGATACCAGTCGCGCCCGTTGGTCATGCCACAGAAACCGTCGTCACACTCGCCACTACCCAGGCGCACTGCATAGGCGCCGCCATGCTGGTAATCCAGATAGTCGCGCAGCGCCAGATAACGGCTGTTGATGCTGTCCAACACGGCTTTGTAGTCTGCTCGCAGTGTGGCATCGGCATCCCCCGGCAACTGCTGCCAGCCGAGGTAGGCGCCAGCGAGCATGTCGCCATCCAGCTTGCTGTTGAGCTGGGCCAGCAGCCGGTCTACCAGCTCATCAGGCAAGGTGTTGCCCTGAACACTGGCCTGCTCGAACTGGTGTTTCACCTCGGCCAGATAGGCATCATATGCCTTGAGCCAGGTGAGGTGTTCCTGGTACCAGGCCTGCGGGGTCATTGTTGTCTTTGCCCGGGTTGCCATTGCAAGTGCCGGAGCTGTGTCTGTGCGGTCGAGATCGCGTCGCCATGCGCCATCACCCGGTTCCACCCGGTCGGCCGAGCTGTGCTCGAAATAGTCGAAGTCACCGCTGACGGTGCGAGCTGCTTTGCCGCTGGCAGGGGCTGCGCCAACGTCATCTGCCAGATCCACCACACGGTTGCGGAAGTGATGGATCGGGATCTGGGATTGGGGTAAATCGTACCCTTCAAGATTGATCTGCAAGTCCCAGCGGATCATGTCGTAGAACAGCCGATCCCGCTCACTTAGCACCGAGGGATCCAGGGCATCCAGCCGTTTGAGCAGAGAACTGTCGAGTGCCTTGCGCTTGGCGATGCTGGCGGCATCGATGGCAAAACCGTAGGGGTCGAGCGCCTGGCTCTCGCGCAGAGCCTCATCCATGGTCTGCATCAGGGATGCTTTGGTGGCTGCGGGATCTGCAGGTGCGTTCGAGCTGTTGTCATTGCAGGCGGCAAGAGACAGGGCAATGGCGCAGGCTAGCGCGAGCTTGTTGGGTAGGAAGTGCATGATGTAGTCCTTTCACATGTTGTTATTGTGTGTCCCTGTGAGGGGCCCCAATAGTGCAACTACTCGGCGTCTGTTTTTGCGACCTGAATAGCAAAAATACGCTTATTTTTCATGCTGATAAGTGGTGTGAAAAGCTATGCAGCCAGACATTAAAAAACCCGCCTGAGCGGGTTTTTTAACCGTTTTTTCATGCCATAACTATTCAGGATGAACCGTGGTGCAGTTGCGACTGCTGGTAGTTCTCCAGCCCGATGCGATCGATGAGATCGAGCTGGGTCTCCAGCCAGTCCACATGCTCCTCCTCATCCTCCAGGATCTCCTGGAACAGGTCGCGGCTGATGTAGTCCTGCACCGACTCGGCATAGGCGATGGCGACCCTGAGATCGGGGATGGCATCCATCTCCAGCGACAGGTCGCAGCGCAGCATCTCTTCGACGGTCTCACCGATGCGCAGCTTGCCGAGATCCTGCAAGTTGGGCAGCCCTTCGAGAAACAGCACCCGCTTGACCAGCTCGTCGGCGTGTTTCATCTCATCGATAGACTCGTGATACTCCTTGTGCCCGAGCGCCTTGAGGCCCCAGTCATCGTAGATGCGGGCGTGCAGGAAGTATTGGTTGATGGCAATCAGCTCATTGGCCAGCACCTTGTTGAGGTGGACAATGATCTTGGGATCTCCTTTCATCGACAGTGCTCCTTGGTTCGTGCCTGAGGCTTCGATCGTTAGAGCTTAGTCCAGAAAAGTGACAACAAGAGGTCTGGCGAGTCAGCTCGCCCGAGAGGAAGGGTGACCCTGCTGGCGGGTCAAATCAGAAGAGGGTGGGGCCGGGTCAGGCCACCTCGTAGTAGAGCACGGATTGTTCCTGCTCCATTGTGTCGAGCTCGGCGGCGATGATCTCCATGGTCATTCGCACGCATTTGCCACACTGGGCGCCCACCTCTAGCGACTGCTTGAGCTGGCGGAATTCGCTGTTACCTGACTGCACCGCCTTGCGGATCTGGGTATCTGTGATGCCGCGGCACAAACAGACGTACATGATGGTTACCTCTTGTGGAATGCAGTGAAATCTAAATGAGAATGGTTCGTGATGCAAATAACTATTGGTAATAAGATCCCCTGCTTGCCACTGTGCAACCCCTTGGGGACAATGCTGGCAACCAGAGGAGATCACCATGCTCAAGAAACTGTTCAGCGCCCTGTTCGGGGGCGAGCCGACCAAGGCGCCTGAAGTCACTCCCACCGAATATGCCGGCTATCTCATCTACCCCGAGCCCATGGCGGAAGGGGGCCAGTACCGGTTGGCGGGCCGCATCACCAAGGAGCTGGATGGGGTGCTGCAAACCCACCGTTTCATCCGCTCCGATCTGTTTGCCAATCCGGCCGATGCCGAGCGTTTCATGGTGCAGAAGTCCCACACCTTTATCGATCAGATGGGGGAGCGCATGTTCGAACCCCGCAAACCGGTTGACAGCGCGGCTTCATGACGCCACAAGAGGTCAACCGGCTGCGCGAGGCGCTGGCCCGCGCCGGTGAGCGGCGCCTGATCTGGCTGGAGGGGGAGGAGGCCGAGTGCATTGCCCGCGCCCAATCCCTGCTCGGTGAGCACATCTTCTGGCTGGGGGCTGGGCCTGAGTGTTATGCCCCGCAACCCGCCGCCAAGGCGCTGCAGCGGCTCGGTCAGGAGTGCGACACGCTGGTGTTCAACGCCTTCAGCGGTTTTCACCCCGACGCCTTCGGGGCGCTGGCAGGCACCTTGCGCGCCGGTGGCTTGCTGTTGCTGCTGACGCCGCCCAGAGAGATCTGGCCCGCATGGCCGGATCCCGACCGGGTTAGGCTGGTGGCCCAGCAGGAGGAGGTAAGCCAGGCCGGTCACGGCTTTATCGCCCGGCTGGTGCGGCTGCTAACTGGCGATCCGGCCCTCTCTCTGGAGCTGCCGGTTTGCCCGCAGCCGTGGCAACCGATTGGGCCGGAGCGTGCGTTGAGCTGCGATCAGGCCCGGGCGCTGCCCGCCATCCACAAGGTGTTGCACGGTCATCGCCGCCGGCCGCTGGTGTTGAGTGCCGACCGCGGCCGTGGCAAGAGTGCGCTGCTGGGGCTGGCCGCCGCCGAGCTGCTGCGCCAGCAGCCCGGGCTGAACATAGTGGTGACGGCCCCCTCACAGGCGACGGTGGCGACCCTGTTTGCCCACGCAGCTCGCGGGCTAGATACCACGCCGGAGCAGCTAACCGGGCTGAGCTACTGCTCTCCTGATCGGCTGGTGCACGAGGCGATTAATCCCGATCTGCTGCTGGTGGATGAAGCGGCCGCCATTCCGACCCCGCTGCTCGAGGCCATGCTGGCCCGTCACAGCCGTATCGTGTTTGCCACCACTGAGCACGGTTACGAGGGAACAGGACGTGGTTTTCACCTGCGCTTCAAGCGAGTGCTGGATAGCCAAACGCCGGATTGGCAGGAGATCCAACTGGGTGAACCGATCCGCTGGAGTGAGCACGATCCGCTGGAGCCGCTGATTTTCCGCCTGCTCGGCCTCAATGCCGAAGTCGCAACTCCCATGCCACCGACCAGCCCGAGCTGGCGTCTGGTCAGCCAAGAGGCGCTGTCGAGTGACGAGGCGCTGCTCAACCAGCTGTTCGGCCTGTTGGTGCTGGCCCACTACCAAACCACGCCGAGCGATCTCAGGTCGCTGCTGGAGAGCCCGGATCTCGACATCCATCTGCTGGAGCAGGACGAGAGCCTGCTGGGTGTGGCCTTGGTGGCGCGGGAAGGGGAAATCGAACCCGAACTCGCCGAGGCGATCTGGGCAGGGCGCCGCCGCCCGCGCGGCCATTTGCTGCCCCAGTCGCTGCTGGCCCACGCCGGTTTCAAAACGGCGGGGGCGCGCAGTTACGCCCGGGTGATGCGTATCGCCATCCACCCCGAGCTGCATCGCCATGGGCTGGGTTCGCTGCTGCTTGGCAAGCTTGAGGAGCACTATCGCCAGATTGGTATCGACTACCTGGGCTCGGCTTTTTCGGCCAGCGCCGACCTGCTCCCCTTCTGGCGCAAGGCAGGACTGACGGTGCTGCGCATCGGTTTGCAACGGGATGCCGCCAGCGGCTGCCACGCAGCCCTGCTGCTCAAAGCGCTGAAACCCGAGCATGAGCCCGAGCTGGATCAGTGGCAGCAGCGTTTCGTACGCCAGCTGCCGACCTTGCTGGCTGGTGAGTTGAGCGCGTTGGATCCCGAGCTGGTATGGCAATCTCTGCAAGGCAGTACCGTCACCGCAACTGAGCTTGGCGAGTTCGAGCTCGACGATATTGAATGCTTTGCCCTGCATCACAAGCCGTTCGAGCTAAGCCAAGCCAGCCTGCAGCTATGGCTGGCGCGACATCTGGATGTGTTGGCCTCGCTCACCCCTGCCGAGCGCCATCTGCTGATCGCCACCATCTGGCAATATGCCGACTGGGGAAGACTTGCTGCGAGATTGCAGCTGGCAGGCAAGCCCGCCGTGATCAAGAGCTTGCGGGCACTGCTGGCACGTCTCTTGGGTTCCCCTACCACTCGATAGGTTTGCCCTGCCAGTCGAGAAAGCTCAGCTCGCCATCCGGTTGCAGCCGGTTCATCAGGTTAATCAGATGGTCGGCTACCAGCTCGGGACTCTGCACATTTCCCGCCGGTACATTGGCGTGAAACGGGCGGGAGAGTTGGGTATCCACGGTGCCGGGATGGAAGGCCAGCAATTTGACGCCTGTGGCCCGCCTGGCCAGCTCGATGGCGGCACACTTGAGCAGCATGTTGAGGGCGGCCTTGGATGCGCGATAGCCATACCAGCCGCCTGCTCGGTTGTCGCCAATGCTGCCGACTCGGGCACTGAGTACCGCCAGAGTGCAAGGCTCGCGGCCAAACAGCGGTAACAACTGGCTGATCCAGCGCAGCGGCAGCAAGGCGTTGGTCTGGTAGAGGCGGGTCATGACAGCGAGATTGAGTGCTTCGAGCCGTTTCTCTGGCTGGATCTCCCCCTGATGCAGCATGCCGTTGCAGATCACCACCCGATGCGGTCTCGGCGCCAATTCCGCGATGCGGGCTACCGCAGCTGCCATCTGCTCATCGCTGTAATCACAACATAGCCAGTGAAGATCTGGCGACGAGAGGCCCGCAGGTGCGGGTTGACGACTGATGGCGATGACCCGGGTTGTGCCGGTTGCCAGCCATTGTGCGACCAGCGCCGCCCCGATCCCGCCGCCAGCCCCAATCACGAGCACGCTCTCATTCATGATCCCTCTCCTTGTGACGCTGTGATGGCCTTCTCCATCGCACCGCAATTTTCCTGATAGGCTGGTACGAGCCCTCCGGCCTCGCGGATCAAGCGGTTATAGCTGCATTCTTGACCGGATCAGCGCAGCAGAGTGCATTCCATTCCTATACTGAGAGAAAACCGCAGCGGTCTGCTGCCCGCGCAACCAGAATGAGAGTCACCATGATGTCCAAAGATGGGGAAGAGCGTAAATCTATCCTGACCGAAAGCGGCACCAACGAGCTTGAGATCATCGAGTTTCACCTCAAGAAGCAGTTGCCGGACGGGCGAGAGAAGATCGCCTACTACGGGATCAACGTCGCCAAGGTGCGCGAGGTGATCCGGGTGCCGGAAACCACCGATTACCCCAATGCCCAGCGCCATATGGTGGGGGTCTTTTCCCTGCGGGAGCGCCTGATCCCGCTGGTGGATCTGGCCGGTTGGCTCGGCATCAAGACCAACCCTGACCCCAGCCACAAGGTGGTGATCGTCACCGACTTCAACAAGATGGCCAACGGCTTTCTGATCGACAGCGTCAGCAGGATTCACCGGGTCTCCTGGGAGGATGTGGAGTCCCCCAGCCAGTTTCTGGAAGCGGGAGAGAACGACTGCGTGGTGGCGGTAGTCAGGCGCGATGGCAACCTCATAATGATCCTCGATTTCGAGAAGATCATCGCCGACATCAACCCCGAACTCAGCATGGAGAAGTACGACGTCACCCAGGATCGCAAGGTGCTCATCGACGATCGCATGATGGCGCTGCGTCAGGGCAAGACCATTCTGGTGGTGGACGACTCGGCCTTTATCCGCAAGATGATCGAGACCACCCTGCGTACCGCCGGCTACAACGTGATAACGGCCAAGGACGGGGGGGAAGGGCTGGAGATGCTGACGGATTTCGATCGTCTGGCGCAGGAGGAGAAGATGCCGGTTTCCGGCTTCGTCAATGCGGTGATCACCGATGTGGAGATGCCGCGCATGGATGGCATGCACCTGCTCAAGCGACTGCGGGATACCCCCTCCTACAAGGAGATGCCCATCGTGATGTTCTCCTCCCTGATGAGCGATGACAACCGCCAGAAGGCGCTGCAACTGGGGGCCAACGATACCATCACCAAACCGGAGATAGGGCGCATGGTGGGGATGATGGATCATATGCTGCTGGGGATCGCCCCGCCCTCGCCAGCCAACAACATCTGACCTGACATTAACTTGCCATTGACCGGTCGCATCTTCTGACCGGTTGCCTCAAGCGGCCACTCCTTGCCAAGGAGTGGCCGCGCTGTTTTGGTTGTTTGCTGCGATCCCCACACCCCTTGTCTCCCGGATATGATTCATGTAATGATAATTATTATCATTTGTTGGTGTGAAGCGTATGACAGCAACCTGGGTGAAGGGGTGGGTCGAGTCGACCGAAGGTGGCAGCAGTATGACCCACTGGAAGCAGCAGACCAGAGAGGGCAACCGGCTGTTTGATTGCGGCGAGTACCATCAGGCGCTGGCCCATTATCAGCAGGCGCTCTGGCTGGCTCGTCAGCAATTGGTGCAGTGGCACGATGCTGACGAGGCGGTGGCGGCGCTGGTGGTGGCCCACCACAATCTGGCGGATCTGCTGGTGGCCATGACTCTGCCCGATCGCGCCGCCGACCTGCTCTGCTATGTGCACGACTGCCTGCTGGCGACCTGTTACTCCCCCGCTTGCTCCTCCCGCCTGCGAGAGGCCGCTTTGCGCCATACCCGCACTACCCGTGCCGAGTTGCTGACGTTCGTACAGCGCCACGGCAGCCACGCCGCGATCATGCGCTCGCTCGGTCACTGCCTGTGCCAGAGCGAGCCCTCATCCCGGCTCCATTAATCCGAACAGAGGTCATCATGAGTCATACCCTGCCAGCCCTGAACTATGCCTACGACGCACTGGAACCCCATATCGATGCCCTGACCATGGAGATCCACCATAGCCGTCATCACCAGACCTATATCAACAACCTTAACGTCGCGCTGGAAGCCGCGCCCGAGCTGGCCGCACTGCCGGTTGAGGATCTGCTGCGCCGCTTCGACAGCCTGCCAGCCGCCTTGCAGGGGGCGGTACGCAACCATGGCGGCGGTCATGCCAACCACTCCCTGTTCTGGCTGGTGATGAGCCCGCAGGGGGGCGGTGAGCCGGGTGGTGAGCTGGCGCTGTCCATCGAGCGGGAATTGGGGGGATTCGATGCCTTCAAGCAGGCTTTCACTCAGGCTGCCCTGAGCCGCTTTGGCAGCGGTTGGGCCTGGCTGGTGGTGGACAAGGCGGGCAGATTGCAGGTGGAGAGTAGTGCCAATCAGGATAGTCCCCTGATGCATGGCCATACCCCGATCCTGGGGCTGGATGTGTGGGAGCACGCTTATTACCTCAAGTACCAGAACAAGCGTCCTGACTATATCGCGGCCTTCTATCAGGTGGTGGATTGGGCCGAAGTGGCCCGCCGCTATCAGGCGGCGCGCGGCTGACATAGCCACAGGGGATGGGCCAGGATGAGCAGTTCAAATTGGCTGCCACAATCCACGCTGCAATAACAGGACCCGCCAGTTGGCGGGTCGTCTGTTTATGGTGCGGCAGTGCTGGCGCTGGCGGCTGAAGAGCCCACCGGCAATATGGGCAAGGCCGCGCTGGGCATCTTGGCGGCGGTTTCTGCCGCGGGTTTGGCGGGGGTGACCGGTTCAGTGGTTGCCGCTGCGGATGCAGCTGCAGTGACTTGTTCAATCGCAGCCGAGACAGGCGGAGTGGCCGACTCGGTGGCAACCGCTGCAGATACCGCTGCCGGCTTGACCTCATCCACCGTCGGTTTGGGTTGTTTGAGGCAGGGTTGCAGGCTGCCGATGGTACTTAGTGACTGGCAAGGCACAGGCAGACCGATGGGGACCGGTGCCCCGAGGAACTTGGGCCCCTTGTCCAGTACATAGAGGTCGAGCAGCCCCATCAGGCGGGCAAAGACTTCCCGCACCCGGGTGCGGATCCCCTGATAGGCGCTGGGATCCTCGGCATTGAAGCCGACCGCATCGATACCGAAATGGCGTGCGATAAAAATGGCCCGCTCGTTGTGAAAGCCTTGGGAGACCACGGTAAAGCGCTCCTGGCCGAACACCTCTTTGGCGCGAACCACTGAGTCGAGGGTGCGGAATCCGGCGAAATCCATATAGATGGCGGAGGCGGGGATGCCCGCCTTGATCAGGGCGCGGCGCATCTGGCGTGGCTCGTTGTACTGCACGGTGGCGTTGTCACCGGAGACGATGATGAAGTCCACCTTGGCATTGTTGTAGAGCTCGGCCGCCGCCTTGATACGGTATTTGAAGTAGTGGTTGGGGCCGCCACCGGAGAGATATTTGGAGGTACCCAGCACCACCGCAACCCGGTTATAGGGCACCTTGTCTACCTGATCGTAGGTGTAGTGACGGGCATCAGAGACGATCCACTCGCTGTAGCCCAGCAGCATGGCAATCAGGGCCAGCAGCAAAACGAGGCAGGCGAGGAGGATCTTGGCAAACTTCTTCATGCGCGGTGCGGTCAGGGTCTGAAGTTGGGAATGGCTTTCGGCATTCTATTACAACTCGGCCGCCGGCGTCAGGCTTGATAACGGGCGGGCACCTCATTCGGGCAGAGGTTGTCGCAGCAGAGGACGGGAGAGCGGGAGGATAAAGCGAGGGGCTGCGGTGGCAGCCCCTCTTTTAGGTGAAGGTTTATCAGTGGGCGGAGTCGTTGCCCTTGCAGGCGTCTGACTCCTTGTTGGCTTGCCACCAGGGCAGCAGATCCCGGGCGAGCCACGCCTGATAGGCGTCGCTGTCGTTGGCGATCAGCCGGTCCAGCTCCCCTTCGAAGTCGCTCATCGCCTGCTGCCGATCCGGATTGCGCAGCGCCTGTGCCAGCACCAGCCAGCTGGCGCCGCGATCGGTATCGTTGAGGAAGCGGTGCACGGTATAGGACCAGGAGTAGACCATCTCGCCACCCTGCTCGTAGTCAAGGTGGAGGATAGCCGCCAGTGTCGGACGCTGGTTGGCGGGGCGGTTTGCCACGTTATCCAGACCCCGGGCAAAGCACTGACCATGGGCGATGTACTCTGCAATCCCCTCGGCCCACCAGGTGGTGCGGTTGAGCGGATAGTGGCCGAAGCTGCCGTACTGGTTGAAGCGGCCATCCAGATAGTGAACGTACTCGTGGCGCAGGTTCCACACCTGGAAGGCGGGGCGTTTCCACTCCGCCTCATAGGCGAAGAAGCGGGCCTGATTGCCGGGGCGAGCCGGATCCCCCTCGATATAGATGCCGCCATTGTCGGTGGAAACGCCAAACAGCGCGCTGCCGTAGCGGCCCCAGTCGGCAGAGGAGTTGAAGATCACCAGCTCCAGCGCCTCGTTGTGATCATCGGCCACCGGTTGCTCGCCCGTTTCCATCTGCTGGTGGAAGCGCTGCTCCTCGTCACCCAGCTCGCGGCAGATCCCCTCGGCCTGAGCCTGAGTCAGATCCTGGGCGCGCAGGCGCAGGGTGGGTGAGCAGGTGTGCTCGAACGGCAGGATCTCCTCCATGCGGATCGGAGTACAAAGCCCGGCGAACTCGCCGCTGACACAGGCCTCGCTGGTGCGATCCGTGTAGGTGAGGTAGTAGCTGGAGAGAGTCAGGGAGACCTCTTCCAGCATGGCGGCCGGATGCTGGCCGCCCGGGACCAGCCCCTGCTGGCGGATGATGGCGATGACATCGCGATCCAGCTGTTGGCGATAGGCGACCGTCTCATCGGGGCTGGTGTGATGGAGGTAGCGCATCATCTGGTAGAGACGGCTATGGGCATCGAGGATGTTGTTGAAGATAAACAGATCCCGTGAACCGTCGCGCTGTTTCCAGAGGGCCAGCTCGCTCAGGCCCAGTTGCAGCAGGTGCTGGCGTAATGCCACCTCCTGTTGCAGTACCGCTGCGCTGGAGTCTGCCTGCTGATCGTAAGAGGCGCTCTGATCAACCAGATTGAGCAGCTCGAACAGGCCATCGGCCCAGGGTTTGTGGCCATTGATTTGCGCCGCATGTTGCACCGCGTAGCCGAGCGCCATGTTGATCTGGGCCAGCATGGGGGCGGCACTCTGGCGGAAGGCGGCTTGGCCAAGTTGGCCTTGTGCCGCCACGCTCCAGGCTTCCAGCACTGTGCCAGCCTGATCCTGCGGTTCGGCACTCAGTAGCAATGGGTGGTTGAGCAGATCAATCATCACCCCGGCCAGAGCCCGGGCGGACTGATCACTCTCCTTGCCAACGCCGCCGTGGTAGTTGTGGGCGCGCACATAGTAGAGCAGTTTGTCCATTGCCGGATGGGTCGGCTGGTTGGCTGCCAGCAGGGCACGCATGCCGCGCACCACCGCCATCAGCTTGGCGTCATCGTGGCCATAATCCGCCTGCCAGGCAGGACTGCTCTGGCCGCGCACGTCGGCCACCAGTTTGGCGGCATCGCTGTCGAGCAGATCCACATCGGGCTGCTCGGGCTCCGAGCAGAGACGACCGTTGGCGCGGCGGCACTCCAGTTGCTCCTCCTTGCTGGCCAGCACGATGGGGCGATTGAGCACCCGGCTCTCCTGCCACTCTTTGCTCTCTGGCAGGGGTTGCCACTCGCCGCCAGCGACCGGGTATTGGTAGCCGCTATCTTGCAACGTTACCTGAACCTCGCTGCCTGCGGGGATCACCTGACGGCAGATGCGATAGCGGATGGTGTTGCTCCCCTCCTTGCGCTCCTGCGGCTCATCACACTCCTGCTGAGGCGTGAGTTGATCCAGCTGCCACTGATAACGGCGCCAGACATGGATCTCGCTGACCTGAGCGGCTGCCTGACTGCCTGCCACCGGTTGCAGACGGAAAAAGATCTGCTCCAACCGGCCATCCCGCTCACTCGGGGCCTCTTCAAGTACCTGCAACTGCTGCCAATCCTGCGGCTGATAGTGCCACTCCGACTCGGCGCAGCGGCCTTGTGCGTTGAGTTCGCAGCGATCCAGCTCCCTTTCGCTCTGACCCAGGATGATGGCTTGTGGCAGCGGCAGACGATCCTGCCGCTGTGCGGTCGGCGTGCCCGCCAGCTGCTCCCAGCGACCCTGCTTCAGGCCATAACCAAAGTCATGACTGCTGGCGGGAATGAGCTTGCCCGCTGGAATCCGGTCTTCACAGCGCACGAAGCGGATCTGCCAGCCCGCATCTACCTTGAGCTGCGGCTCGCCACACTGCTGCTCGGCCAGCGCGGCGAGATCGCTGCTCTGCCAATCGAAGCGACGGTAGACTCTGAGCTGCTGATAGGGCGCGTTGCTGCTACGCGCTTTGAGTTCGTAGGTGATCTCGGTGATGCGTGCGGCCAGTTGCCGGCTCGATTCGCCAGTCAACTGATACTGTCGCCAGTCATTGGGGGAGTAGTTGGCTTGCGCCGAGGATGTAGCAAAAAGCAGGGGGCCTGCCAGCAGCAGCCACCCGGTACCCGAACGGTTCATTTTTATCCCTTTGTTGTTGTTTGTGTATTGCCTTGCGAGTAATCGCAAGGCAATTTAACCAGTTCCAAAGGGATATCAATTGCCAGTTAAAAATCAGATAAATCAATAAGATGATAAATTTTTTAGTCTGATCGGATTATCGTGGGCTGGCGCCGCAGTGAGGACTCACATGTTTCTTTTTCTGTTTTCAGTGCAGATCGGGAAATTGTGAGTCCGATCTCATTCAGCTTGTTGTGACAAGGTGGTCAGCTGTCGGGCAATCTTGCCCAACTGTTGGCGTGAGGGTTTGAGATTGCCGCCAAGATCGGGCCAGGGGAGCCAGTGGTCGGGCACCATAAAGCCGGGCAGGGCGCTGCGGATCCAGACTGCCAGTTCGGGGTAGGGTACCGGCTTGCCATGCCAGTCGATAAAGGCGGCGGGGCGTTGTCCCCACTCGTCGCTAGGCACTGGCACCACCAGCGCCTGGGCGACGGCGGGATGATCCACCAGTCGCTGCTCTATGGTCTCGGGCTGGATGTTTTCGCCCCCCGAGATAAAGAGGTTGTCGAGCCGCCCCTCCACCAGCAGTTCCCCTGCCGCAGTGAAGCGTCCCTTGTCGCGGGTATGAAACCAGCCCTCGTCATCGAGGGGCAGTTCCAGCTCGCCTGCCCGGTAGTAACCGGCAAACAGGGTGGCGCCACGCACGCAGATCTCCTGCTCCCGGATGCACACCTCCCGCCCCGGTAGCGGTTTGCCAACCACGCCCGCATCGCCGGGGACCGCGGTACAGACCTGACTGCCCATCTCGGAGAGACCATAGCTCACCTTGGGTTCGAGTCCCATGGCGCAGAGACGGCTCACCAGCGGTTGCGGGATGGCGGCGCCACCGAGCAGCAACTCGCGCAATCGGGTGCGGGCGGGGTCAAAGCCCTCTGCCAGCAGGCGCCAGAGCTGGGTCGGCACCAAGGACAAGTGAGTGATGGGTTGGCACTCCAGCCGCTCCTTGAGGGGCCGTTCACGCTGATCCAGCACCAGAGTTGCGCCCGCCAGAAAGACCCGAAACAGGATGGCGTAGCCGCCGACATGGAACAGCGGCAGGGAGAGCTGCCAGCCGGATTCCTCATCGAGGGGAATGAGGGTGGCAGAGCCGCGCGCCGAGGCAAGGTGGTTGCAGAGTCGATGCACCACCGCTTTCGGCGTGCCGCTGGAGCCCGAGGTGAGGATCATGTTGTTGAGCTGGGCCGATGCCAGCGGCCACGTTTCTTCGCTTGCTGGCAGCTCGCATGCGAAGTCGAGCTGCAAGGGTTGCCACTCACCTGCCGGGATCTCCCCTGCCGACCAGAAGGCGCTGGCATCGAGTTGCACCGCCAGCTCGCGCTGCTTTTCAAGAGGGAAGGCGGGGTTGAGCGGGCAGAACACCACGCCGCTGCGCACGCAGGCCCAGGCCAGCAGCACATCTTCCAGCGCACCGCGCACCACCGCTGCCAGATGATCGCCACGACGCACTCCGGCTTGTTCCAACTGTTGGCACAGGCTGTTGAGGCGGGCATCGAGCTGGCGATAACTGAGAGGCGAGGCTGTGTGGATGGCAATGCGGTTCGGGGCTGTGATTGCCCGGTGGCGTACCGGGCAAGGCGTCTGTTCGGGTGAGCGGGAGGGGTCAATCACGGTAATACAGTTTCTCCAGTCGGCTCAGGTCCGGTTTGCCATCGTCCCCCAGCAAATTGCCCGCCATCCAGCGGCGGGTATCGAGGCCCGGGGCCTGTTCCGGTGCCCATTCACCCGCCAGATGAAACAGCTGGTTCAGGCCCAGATCCGATTCGAAGCAGGAGGAGATGATCACCTTGAGCCGCAGTTCGCGGGCGCGAGCGATCAGCGCTTCGCAGTTGGCCAGTGAACCGAGCAGGGTGGGTTTGAGCACCAGCGCGCGCAGTTGTGGGATCGGCTCCCACGGCTTGCCTTGCGCCAGCAGCTCGTCCAGCGCCACCGGCATGCCGGTGCGGTTGGCGACAAAGGCGATGTCGGCAAAGTCGGCGCAGGGGTCTTCCAGATACTCGATGCGATTCGGGTCGAGGTGGCCGCAGAAGGTCCACGCCTCCTCACGAGTCCAGCCCTGGTTGGCATCCAGCACCAGCTTGAGGGAGGGCACCCGATCGCACAGCAGGCGGATCAGCGCCAGCTCGTCACGCATCGGGTAGCGCGCTACCTTCAGCTTGGCCTTGCTGGGTGTGCGGTGCAGCCACTCTTTCCAGTTGCGCAGCAGCTCCTGGGGGGAGCCTTGAATGAGGGGATAGGGCTCCGGCAGCGGGTTGCGCTGCTCGGGCCATGTCCGGCGCGCGCAGTCGAGGCCAAATTGCACCGACGGCAGCACGGGGTTCGGGGTCTCGCCAGCGGCGATGGCCGCCAGCGCGGCAAGGGCTTCCGCTTCTGCCTGTTGCAGGTTCTCTTTCGAGAAACCGGGCAGGGGGGCAATCTCCCCCCAGCCGTCGTTGATGCGCACCAACAGCCCCTCTCGCGCCACCTCCACCTTGCCGTGAAAGGTCAGTGGCTGGGTAAAAGGCAGTTGATAGCGATACAGGGCTAGTGTCATCAGGGGTTCCGCTTGTATTTGGAGAAGTCGGGGCGACGTTTTTCGTTGAAGGCGTTGCGGCCTTCCTGACCCTCTTCGGTCATGTAGAACAGCATGGTGGCATTGCCAGCCAGCTCCTGCAAGCCCGCCTGACCATCACAGTCGGCGTTGAGGGCGGCTTTCAGGCAGCGCAGCGCCATCGGGCTGTTTTGCAGCATTTCGCGGCACCAGCGCACGGTTTCGTGCTCCAGATCCGCCAACGGCACGACGGTGTTGACCAGACCCATGTCGAGGGCTTGCTGGGCATCGTACATGCGGCAGAGGAACCAGATTTCGCGGGCCTTCTTCTGGCCGACGATGCGGGCCATGTAGGAGGCACCCCAACCGCCGTCGAAGGAGCCCACTTTCGGGCCGGTCTGGCCAAACTGGGCGTTGTCGGCGGCGATGGTCAGGTCACACATCATGTGCAGCACGTGGCCGCCACCGACGGCGTAACCGGCCACCATGGCAACCACCGGCTTCGGGCAGGTGCGGATGTCGCGCTGGAAGTCGAGCACGTTGAGGTGGTGAGTCCCCTCGTCATCACGGTATCCACCGTAGTCGCCACGGATCTTCTGGTCGCCGCCGGCGCAGAAGGCTTTCTCGCCAAAACCGGTCAGGATGATGGTGCCGATATGATCGTCATAACGGGCATCGGCCAGCGCCTGCAGCATCTCTTTGACGGTGCGGGGACGGAAGGCATTGCGGACCTGGGGACGGTTGATGGTGATCTTGGCAATGCCATCGCCGGACTTGTGATAGAGGATGTCCTCGTAACCGGCGGAGCAATCCTGCCACTCAACAGGAGCGTACAGTTCCGCTTCCGTCATTGCTTCAATCATGGTTTTTTCCTTCTGATCTGGTCGAGCGCAGTTGAGCACCGAGTTGAGCAAAGAGTTGAGCACAGCGTTGAGCAATCCCGGCATGTTGAACAGGTGCGTACAGTTCAGCTTCCGTCATTGCTTCAATCATGACTCGTCTCTTCTTGTTGGTTGACCCACTCCGCGAGGAGTCGGGCAAAGGTTTCTGGCTGATGGGCGTGCAGGTTGTGGCCGCCCTCCAGCACCAAGTGGTTGATTTTGCGATGTTGACTCGCCAGCTGGCAAGCCAGCTGATGGAATTTGTGATCCCGCTTGCCACTCACCCAGGTGACCGGCAGCTGGCACGCCATGAGCCAGGGGGCGAGATCCGGCTGCTTGCCGAGCGAGGTGGCGCGCAGCATGGTGGCGATGGCCTTGCCATCATTGCCAAGGCGGCGGGCGATCTGGCGGGCCCGGGCC
Source organism: Aeromonas sp. QDB11 (assembly GCF_027705265.1). Taxonomy (NCBI): domain Bacteria; kingdom Pseudomonadati; phylum Pseudomonadota; class Gammaproteobacteria; order Aeromonadales; family Aeromonadaceae; genus Aeromonas; species Aeromonas sp. QDB11. The sequence goes on from NZ_JAPDBM010000031.1 coordinate 43,683, forward strand.
GCGTCATCGAGATCGGCAAACACCCCTTGCTGGTACCAGTCTGCCAGCACGTCAGCCAGGGGCTCCTGCTCGAAACGCTGCGCCCATTGCTCATCGTGCTGGATGCGGGCGGCCCGTTCACTGGCCGGTAGTCCCGGGTGGCAGTTCTCCAGCAGCAGCCCCTGCAGCCCGGCGGGTTCGCGGCTGGCTTGATAGAGGGCCAGTCGCCCCCCCAGCGAGTAACCCGCCAGTAGATAGCGTTCAATGTTGCGGCTGGCCAGCTCGGCAACCAGCCACTGGTGGCTCTGCTCAAAACCATCGACGGTCAGCGTGCTATGGCTGCCATGACCCGGCAGATCGAGGGCGATGCAGCGGTGGCCGGGCAGCCGGTCGATCACCGGTTGCCAGTCGCCGCTATCCCCCAGCAGGCCGTGCAGCAGCACCAGCGGTGTGTTGTTACCGCTCACGGATGGCGGCTCCCAGCGCCTTGAGATCATCGGCCACCTGCTCGCTCGGTACCCGGATCTCGATCAAGGTAACGCCATGTTTGAGGGCGGCGCGGTAATCGCGTTCGAACTCGGCCAGGGTGGTCGGCGCGCGATAGCTGAGGCCAAACATGGCAGCGGCATGTTCAAAACCTAGGCCGTGGGGCAGCCGGTAGTAGCTCTCCAGCAGCGCCCCTTCGCTGGGCACCGGCAACATACGGAAGATGCTGCCGCCATCGTTGTTGAGCAGGATCACCACCAGCGGGCGGCTCGCCTTGCCAAGCAGCGCGAGACTGTTGAGATCGTGCAGGGCGCTGAGATCGCCAAGCAACAGGGTCGTTGGCTGGTCGCTCGACTGGGCAAAGCCATAGGCGGTGGCGATCAGGCCATCGATGCCGGAGGCGCCGCGGTTGGTCATCACCCGGCTCGGCCCCTTGCCCGTGTCACCGAGCATATCCATCAGTCGGGCTGGCATGCTGTTGCCGACAAACAGTTGCCCTTCGATAAGGGAATTGAGGCGATGGCAGACTCCGAGCTCGGAGAAGCGCTCGCAGGCCGCGGCGATCTGCTGGCTGGCGTTGTGTTGCAGCTCGGCCAATGTGTGCCAGGGGGCCTGAGCGGTGGTGACCGGATGAGCCGCGGCAAAGGCGCTGGCAATGCAGAGCAGCCGGTTGCGCAGCCGATAGTCGGGATCGAGCCGCGCCGGTTGTGGATCCACCAGCCAGTAATCCTGCCATGAGTGGTGCTTGATGAACTGGCCGAGCCGCTTGGAGATAAGCCGCGCGCCAAATTGCAGCAGCACCTCGGCGCGGCCGAGCTCGGCGACGAAGAGCTGGTCGTTGAGCGCCAGATCCATGTGGATGAGGTTGCGGCTATCGAAGCGGATCTGGCTCTGCAGATCCGCCAGCAGTGGCCAGCCAAGTTGCTCCGCCAGCGCGGCGACCGCCTGTGCCTGTACGGGATCCGTGATCCGTCCGGCCACAATCACCCCACGCTTGTGCTGCCATTCGTTCCACTCGAGTTGCGGCGGGCAGGTTGCCTCGCTTTGCTGCCACGGGTTCCAAGGCTTCTGCGAGCTGAGCCAGTTGCCGAGGGGGGCCAGATAGTCGGAGAAATCCTGATAGTGCTCGCCCGGGTAGAGGGGCTCGGGGTACATGCAGTTGAAGTGCACCACCCCGGGAGTGAGCGCCTGTTTGGCCAGCGCCTGATCTACCGAGCTCAGCACAAACGCCGCCGGAATGGTCGGGGTGGGGCTCGGCAGGTTCTGCTGATAGATGGGGTAGCGGCCGAAGATCCCCTGCTGGTCGATCGCCTGATTGGCGCCGTTGTCGATAAGCTCGTGAGGGCGATCGGCGGAGAGAATAATCAGCGGCACGCCGGTGAGCTGGGCCTCTGCCACGGCGGGCCAGAGGTTGGCCACTGCTGTGCCGGAGGTCATGATCACCGCCACCGGCCGGTTGCTCCCCTTGGCCAGCCCCAGCGCCATAAAGCCGAGGCCGCGCTCGTCAAAGTGCAGGTGGCGGCGAAAGCCCTGATGGGCCGCGGCCGCCATGGTCAGCGGCGCGGAGCGGGAGCCGGGGGCCAGCGCGATATCGCGTACCCCGAGGCGAAAGAGCTCCTCCAGCAAGAGGGAGGACCAGACGTGATTGAAGGTGGCGTGCTGGCTCGAAAACGGGGGGCAGGCAAACTCTTCGCTGGCAGGCTCTTTACGGGTGGGCATAGGGGCTCTCGCGGGTTGAAAAGGGGTCATGGCTATCCCAGCAGGGAGAGCACATTGGCGATCTTGTTGTCGAGTTCGGCCCACTCGGCGACCGGCTCGGAACCGGCGACAATGCCGGCACCGGCAAACAGGGTGACGCTGCCCGGCTGAATGCGGGCGCTGCGAATGGCAACCGAAAACTCCGAGGTTTCCCGGCTCAGCATGCCGCAGGCACCGGCGTACCAGCCCCGGTCATAGGGCTCGAACTCGCGGATGAAGGCCAGCGCCGCTTCGCGCGGGGCACCGCCCACGGCAGGAGTCGGGTGGAGGGCGTCGAGCAACTGCCAGTCGCAGACCCCGGGCTTGAGTTCGGCCTCGATATCGCACTTGAGGTGTTGCAGCAGCCGCAGTTTGAGAATGCGCGGCTCGGTCAGGGTAGCGTCGTGGGCCAGCGGTGCCAGCCGGCTGAGGATGTCGGCGTGTACCAGCCGGTTCTCCAGCCGGTTCTTGCTGTCGGCCAGCAGCTCGGCGGCCAGTTGGGCATCCACCTCTTCATCGCCGGAGCGGCGGATGGTGCCCGCCAGCGCCTCGGTAAAGAGGTGGCTCCCTTCCCGGCGGTAGAGCCGCTCGGGGGAGCAGGCGATAAAGGCCTGCTCGGGGGAGAATTGAAAACCGAAGTGGAAACAGTCCTGGGCGTGGCGAGCCCACTGGTCGAGCATGGCCCAGGGATTGATATCCGCATCATGGTTCGGACTGGTCAGCACGCTCTCCCGCGACAGCACCACCTTGGGGGTGTGGGCCTGAAAATCGGGGGCGGTGACGCGCTCTACCAGCGTCTGCCACTGGGCGGGGCCGGGGCAATCCTGTCGCTGCCAGGGTTGCTTTTGCAGGGCGGGCAGCGGGGCTTCCGGGTGCAGGGCATCGAGGGCGGTTTCGGCGGCCTGCAGTTCGGCCTCGAGATTGTGGTCATCCAGCCAGAGGTTGAGGCAGAGACTGACGCACTCGCCACGGCGCACCAGCTCGATACGGGGCAGCACGAAACGGCAGGGGCCAAACCCTTGCCAGCCGGACTGGGCCGGATCGAACGCCAGTCCGCCATAGTAGCGGGGGCTGTCGTCGTGATGCTGGCTGGCGTTGGCACACACCTGCTTGATGGCGTGCGACTCGGTCAGTTCATGGATGGCGCCCAGCGCGACATACTCGGGACGATCCTCTCCACGGGCCTGCCAGTAGATGCGGGGATAGAGGGTTTGCGCCGCGAGCCAGCCCAGAAAGGAGCGGATCTCGATCGTCACTCGCAACCGCACGAAGCCGCTGACGTTGCTGTGACGCAGGGCGTCCAGTTGTTGCTTGATATGGGTCTGAGCCAACATGGATTCTTTTCTGAGCCGGGTAGTAACGAGCGATCCGGTAGCAGGATGCCGTAGGTTTATGCCAAAGGGCGATGATTTCCTATATATTATCTGCCCATTCGTCCATGTAAATCGCCCGAGGGAGCTTCACTCTCCGGGGCCAAGTATACCCAAATCCGGTTCGATAACCCTTAACACGATCAATATCCGATTGTTTGGCCATCACAATATGACAAATACCTTCTCTGTTTGGTTGCTGGCGGCGCGTTTGCGAACACTGCCGCTCGCCTGCTCTTCCATCCTGCTGGGCTCGGGGCTGGCTGCCAGTCGTGGTGCCTTCGATGGCACCATCATGGCGCTCTCGCTGCTGACCGCCATCCTGCTGCAGATCCTCTCCAATCTGGCCAACGATTACGGCGATGCGGTCTCCGGCGCCGACAACGGCGAGCGGATCGGCCCGCAGCGGGCAGTTGTCTCCGGCCTTATCACCAAAAAGCAGATGTGCGTGGCGATGGCGCTCACCGCGCTGGCGGCGGTGGCCAGTGGCCTGCTGTTGCTGGGCTGCGCCTTTGGCGGTCAGTGGCTGCAGATCCTGGCATTTGTGGTGCTGGGTGGCGCGGCCATCGTTGCGGCGGTGACCTACACAGTCGGCAAGACCCCTTACGGCTATCGCGGGTTTGGCGATATCTCGGTGTTCCTGTTCTTCGGTCTGCTGGGGGTGCTCGGCTCCTACTACCTCTTCACCAAGAGTCTGGAGTGGGATCTGCTGCTGCCTGCCACTGCATGTGGCTTGCTGGCAACCGCCGTGCTCAATATCAACAATGTGCGCGACATCGAGACCGACGCCGCCAGCGGCAAGATTACCCTGGCGGTTCGCCTTGGCCGCAATCGCGCTATCGCCTATCACTGGGTACTGCTGGGGGCGGCGCTGCTGGCGACCATCGCCTTTATCCTGACCCTGCCCGCCAGTTTCTGGCCGTGGATCTTCCTGCCTGCCATGAAGCCCCTCAGCGATGCGGCCCGAACCCTGCGCGAGAGCTACGATGGCGAGGTGCTGACCGGCGCCCTCAAGAAGACCGCCATCAGCGCCTTTCTGTTCAGCCTGCTGCTCTCCATCGGGTTGGCGCTCTCCTGACAGCTGGTCGCAGCTCGCCAAGGCGAACAATAAAAAGGGCTCCCGAGATGGGAGCCCTTTTTGGTTTTGGCGGGTTTAGCTGGCGCGCGCCACCCTGAGAGGGCGGCGGGAGAAAATCAGGGTATCCAGCAGCCAGATGGCGACCATGGAGGCACCCACCAGCGGGAAGGCGATCCCCAGCAGGATAAGCAGGGCGATGGCTCCACGCATCGGCGGCAATTTGGCGGGCAATGGCGGCGCGGCAAGACGGCCCTGCGGACGGCGGCACCACCAGATCCACAAGCCACTCACGGCGCTGGCCAGCACCATCAGACAGATGATCAGCATGGCGAGCTGATGGGGCCAGCCGTAGAGCTTGCCCATGTGCAGCATGACGCCGCTCTCTACCGTCTTGGCGACCGGGCCGTAATCCTGCCAGCGCACATCGGCCAGCACCTTGCCGCTGTATTGGTCGATATGCAGGGTGGCATCGTTGCGTGGATCGTCGGCAAACAGGGCGATGGTGTAGACGCCGGTGTCGCCGACCGGCGGGGTGATGCTGTAACCCGGTTGGACGCCCCGTTCACTGGCTGTCTCGACCACCTGTTGCAGCGCAATGCGCTGGCTCGCCATCACCATTCCCTCATGTTCGCCGTGGTTCATGGCGCCATGATCGTGCGCTTCATCGACCGGCTGCGAGCTGGGCATCGGGGTGTTCTCCACCGCCCAGGGGACGGTCTGCTCGTGGGCCTGATTCAGGCTGCGAGCCAGCGGTGCCGATTTGGGCACCTCGTTCCACATGGCGGCGGGGAAGCGGTTCCAGACTGCGGCAAACTGATCGCCCCAGAAGCCGGTCCAGGTCATGCCGCTCAGCAGCAGTAGCAGCAGGAAACCGGCGCCCCAGAAGCCGACCACAGCGTGCAGATCCCGCCACCAGAGGCGTCCGCGCTGGCTCACTCTGGGCCAGAGGATGCCGCCTACCCCGGGCCCCTTGCGTGGCCACCAGAGGTAGAGACCGCTCAGCAGCAGCACCAGCCCCCAGCCTGCGGCCAGCTCGATCAGCCGATCCCCTGTGGTGCCGAGCAGCAGGTCGGCGTGCAGGGCGCGGGCCACCGCTTGCAGATTCCACTTGTTATCCATGGTGCCGAGCAGGGCGCCGTTGGCGGGATCCATAAACAGGGTCAGCTCCTGTTCGCCCCGATTGACGATGAACTGGGCGCTCTGGTCGGGAGCGGCAGGCGGCAGGTATTTACGCAGGCTGGCATCGGGCATGGTCATCATCGCCTTGGCCAGCAGCTGGTCGGCACTCAGCGTCTGGCTGGCGGGGGCGACCTTCATCAGATCGGGGTACATCAGGTTGTCGAGCTGGGGTTTGAACAGATAGACGATCCCGGTCAGTGACAGCAGGATCAGGAAAGGAGCGACAAAGAGACCGGCGTAGAAGTGCCAGCGCCAGATCCGTTGGTAATGACTCGAGTCCCTGTTTTTCATTGCGCATCCTTGTTGGGGGGCAAACCTTTCGGCAGGTGGAATGTTTGTGGCGGCGCGGATAATAGCAATAACGTTTCGTTAACTGCAATCACACATCTCGAGGTCGATGCAGTGCGGGATGGCGGTGATATGGTGTGCTGACAGGGCGCTGACGGTTTGCCGGATGGGATGAGCACACTTTGTGGGAAGCCTGTTTGCTGCTGGACTTTTCTTTATAAATTATTACCTTGTGATAACAATCTGCAGGCGGTGGTGGTAACGGAATGGGAGCAGTCATGCAGCCACATGGGCATTTCGACATGGAGCGCAGGGGCCAGATGCTGATCTGTCGCCCGAGTGGCCCCTTCAATCTGGCGGGGGCCATGGCCTATGAAGCGGGCTTTCGCCACGAGCTGGCCGGACTGGTGGATCGCCCCTGGGGGATTGTCGAGGTCGCGACCGAGTTCGAAGCGGCCGGGCCCGAGGTGCTGGCCCGTTTTCGTCGCCAGTTTGGCTGGTGTGCCGAGAGTGGCTGTCAGTTTCTGGCGGTGGTGCTGGCGGGGGGCTTCAAGCGCTATCTGGCGGATAACATCTTCAAGGACCTGCCGTTTCGGGCGGTGCGTTACTTCGAGCAGGAGGCGGCCGCCATCCAGTGGCTGGGGGAGCAGCTCACAGCTACTCCCTGCGAACACGCGGGCGCTTGACCACCCCGCATCCTGCCTGGCCCGGGTTCACTCCAGCTTGATAAACCACTTGTCCCGCTCGTCAACGCAGTCGGGCTCACCCATTTCGAACTCACGGCAGATCAGCGGTCGCACCTCGTAGATACGGCACATCATGGTGTTGCGGTCGAGCGCCGCACACCAGCCATCTTCCAGTCGGTGCATCACGGGCACCTGTCCCTCTATCTCGTCCACGTAGCGATCCGGTACACCGGTATCGGTAAACAGCATCACTTCGAGGCGGCAGCAGCAGGCTTCGCAGTTCTGGCAGCTGACGTCGGCTTGGGGTTCTCTGTTCATCTGTGTTGTCCATGCCATTGGAATGGCACATTTTCGATAAAAAACAGGCGCCTGCAAAGGCGCCCGTGCTGTGGTTCATGACAAGTCGGGCAGAGATGCTGCCCGCCATCGCCCTTAGCCCAGTTTGCGGGCGCGGTAGCTGCGCCCCTTGATCTTGCCTTCCTGCAACCGCTTGAGGGCGGCGCTCGCCACGCTGCGCTTCACGGCGACGTAGGAGTACTGCTCTGAGATCTGGATCTTGCCCACATCGGCGCCGGCAATGCCGCCTTCGCCAGTCAGCGCGCCCAGAATGTCACCGGCCCGCACCTTGGTCTTGCGGCCTGCATCGATGGAGAGGGTCACCATCTGCGGCGCGATCGGTTTGATATCGCGACCGATGCTGTCGAGATCACCCAGCGGCATCGGAGCCTGCTGGTACTCTTCGATGAAGTTGACGCGCTGGGCTTCGTTCGGCTGATAGAGGCTCAGAGCCAGACCCTGCTGGCCGGCACGACCGGTACGGCCGATGCGGTGCACGTGCACTTCCGGATCATAGGTCAGCTCGTAGTTGATGACGGCGCCCAGCTCCTTGATGTCGAGACCACGGGCCGCCACGTCGGTGGCCACCAGAATGGTGGCGCTGCCGTTGGCAAAGCGCACCAGCACCTGATCCCGCTCGCGCTGTTCCAGATCGCCGTTCAGCGCCAGCGCCGAGAAGCCCTTGGCAGCCAGATGGTCGGCCACGTCGTTACAGGCACGCTTGGTGTTGCAGAACACCACGCAGGAGCTCGGTTGGTAGTGGCTCAGCAGCCAGGTGAGGGCATCAAGGCGCTGACCAAAGGGGACTTCGTAGAGCTTCTGTTCGATGGCGCTGCCTTCGTGCAGGGACTCGACGCTCACCTCGACCGGATTGCGCTGCACGCCGCGGCTCATCTGGGCGATCCCTTCCGGATAGGTGGCGGAGAACAGCAGGGTCTGGCGGCGCTCGGGGGCATAGCTGATGACGCGATTGATGTCTTCGCCAAAGCCCATGTCCAGCATGCGATCCGCTTCGTCCAGCACCAGCGTTTCCAAGCTCGAGAGCTCCAGCGTACCCTGCTCCAGATGCTTGAGGATGCGACCCGGGGTGCCGACGGCGATATGGGCGCCAAAGCTCAGGGTGGCGGATTGCGGTGCGGTCGGGGTGCCGCCGCACAGGGTGACCAGCTTGACGTTGGGCAGGGCGCGCGCCAGACGACGGATCTCCTGAGCCACCTGATCCGCCAGTTCGCGGGTCGGGCAGAGCACCAGCGCCTGTACGTCGACACGGTTGACGTTGAGGCGGGAGAGCAGGCCGAGGGCGAAAGCAGCGGTCTTGCCGCTACCGGTTTTTGCCTTGGCGATCAGGTCTTTGCCTTCGAGTACCAGGGGCAGGCTCTGGGCCTGGATCGGGGTCATCTGCAGGTAACCCAGGCTGGTGAGGTTTTCTTGCAGGGCGGGGGAGAGATTGAGGCTGCTAAATTCGCTGTTGTTCACAAAAGGACTCTATTTCGGAGAAAACGGGGATGCGCCGTGCGCAAGGGCGCGCATTGTATCAGAAAGCGCTGCCGGATGTGGCGGATTTTTGAACGGTTGGCCACGAGGCTGCATGCCGGGTTCATTTGTTGCCAAACCGATCGCGGGCAATCACTGGCAATCCAATAAGGACTATTTTTCAAACACTCATCTAACCGACATTCCGCACCTGATTTAGGAATAAATTTGCCGATAGCGCTCACCCAATACCTCCAAAATGATCTGCTGGTCT
>NZ_JAPDBM010000032.1:0-50681 GCF_027705265.1 Aeromonas sp. QDB11
TGCGATTAAATCAGATCACAAACGAAGCCTTTTTTCTATCTATTTCAATTGGTTGTAGCTAAAGATCCTGTACATGACAGGTCACTGCAGCGGCCAAACTGTTGCCACATCTCAGTTCAGGAGGAAACGCAATGACTCAGGAAAGGATCCAGACCCGCTACCCACTCGGCGGCCCCTTCGCCACCCAGGCTGAGCTGGAGCAGGCCATCACCCAGGCCATAACGACCCACAGACAAGATTTCTTCCCTCTGCTGGAACGGCTGGTGGACGTGGGGGACACCCGGGTCAACCTCAGTCAGGAGAACCCGCTGCGGGTGCTCAGCATCGAACTCGCTGACGGCCGTGAAGGAGTGGCCCATATCAACTACGAGTCCAACTTCGCCGAGAGCTGCCTGATTATCAACGAATACGACCAGCACCAGACCAGCCTGGCCTTTCGCCTCGACGGGGATGCACTTATCTTCGACGTCGAACTGCCGATCGCGTGGAATTTCAATAACTGAAGATTCAGCGGTGTAATGCCGCCTGGTTGCTACACCCGGTCAGCCAGCTCCCCTCACCCTAACCCTCTCCCAAAGGGAGAGGGGATCAGCCCGTGCCAACCTCCAGCCGTGGTAGTCACTCCATACTCTGCTGTTATTTCAGGCGCCTGTAATCTTCCCCATATGGCTGTCATCTGAATAGCAATATCCAGCATATAGCCACCATAACCCTCACTCATGTACAGGATCTTTAGCGGCAACCAATTGAAATAGATATAAAAAAGGCTTCGTTTGTGATCTGATTTTATCGCCAAACAAAATCAACACGCGCGAAGCCTATGACTATTATCAACGCTAATTACTATCTGGAGCAACTCTTGGCTCCCGCCGCACTCGAGCGCATTGCTCGGCTCTGCAAGTTTTGTCTGCGTCAGCGTGCCATTACCCCAGCCATGCTCGTACCTGCACTGCTGCGGGCCATGGGAGGCGACCAGGTCAATGACATTGCCGGTTTACACCGCCATTTCAATGCCTTGCAACTGGTAAACACCCATCAGGTTTCTTACAAACCGTTTCACAATCAGCTGCGCAAAGAGAGCTTTGCCCTGTTTATGAAAGCCCTGGTCGAGCGGGCCATCGCCTTGCGTATCGACCATCAACTCAAAGCAGCCTCCCTCGGCGCGTTCAAGCAGGTGTTACTGCACGATGGCACCTCCTTTGCGGTGCATCGGCGCCTTGCTGCTGATTTTCCCGGCCGGTTCAAGACCATCAGTCCGGCAGCTATCGAGTGCCATATGACCATGTCACTGTCGGAGCAGAGCCCGTTGTGCATGAGTGTGTCTGCCGATACCGCAGGGGAACGGCAATTTCTGCCTGAAGCCCACACGCTGACCAACTGCCTGCTGCTGGCTGACGCAGGTTACATTGACAGGGCTTGGTTTGAGCAGGTGAACGACGCTGGCGGATTTTATCTGGTGCGCGGCACGAAAAGCCTGAACCCCAAGATAATCCAAGCCTGGCGCGGTGATGGACGGGAAGTACCCAAGCTGGCGGGACTATCTCTGAGAGAGGCCGGACGGCGACGCTGTCGGGCCGAGGTACTGGATATGGTGGTGAAGTCCGGCCAGGTCGAGTACCGGTTGATCCGGCGCTGGTTTGCTGAGGAAAAGCGGTTCTGTCTGTGGATGACGAACCTACCGCGAGCAGCATGGTCAGCAGAGCAGGTGATGAGCCTGTATCGCTGCCGTTGGCAGGTGGAGTTGTTATTTAAAGAGTGGAAATCGCACAACCGGCTCAAGGGGTTTGTGACGGGCGAGAAAGCGATTGCCGAGGGGTTGGTGTGGACGAGCCTGCTGTCGCTGGTGATGAAGAGACGGGTCGCGCAGAGTGTGATGAGTGGGGCGCTATCGATGCTGAAAGCGTCGAAGAACAGTGCGACGTGGTGGCTACCGCTATTGGAAGCAGTGGCCCATAGGGCGCTGACAGAAATAAGGGAAAGATTGGAATGGGCTGCCGATTATTTGGCCAAGAACGCCTGCCGAACCAAGCAGAGAAAGTCGATACAGAACAGGACCTTGGAAGGCGTTTTAAATGGACTCGCCGCTTAAGGTCCTGTACATGAGCGCTTGTTGTACTTGCGCCGTTGGTGCTCATGTTCAATGAAAAATGCCGTCCACGGCAGGATCTTGTCACTGCAGTCATCCAGCATCGCTGGCCCGATCAGCCCAAAAACCTTGACAGATACGCCCACTGGGCGCACTATTTTCGCAACACGGCCCCTGTCGGTGATGCTGCCAGTCAGCAAAACTGCTCAGGGGTTTTTTGTTGCCCGCGATTTACCCTACCAATCCTCTCGCCAGTTAATCGGGGCGCCCATGCCCGATAGATCGAGGCCTATATGGGCCAGATCCGGGAAAGCGTTGAGATGCTTGTGCATCCGCTGCGGCCAGCTTGAGTTTGGGTTGATATAAGCCATCAGGTGGCGGCAGATCCGTAGCAGCAAAAAGCAGCGAGCCTGCGCATGGTGATTGTTTGTGTAGCTCGCAACCCAAGGCAAATTGGCAGCATGCGGCAGCTTTGGCTGTTCCGTAATGTTGCGATTCCACAACCGGCTATGGTGAGCACACACATTGCGCAAGTAGTTGAGACTGCGCAGCCAGGTTGCAAAGACCCGGCCATTAGCAACGCCATAGGCTGCCGCGATCTGATCCTGTTCCGTCTCTCTCATGCCTGCATAGAGCGTTGACATGGTGCCAAAATCCCAGACTTCACAGGCCACCCAAATTGGCAGCGGCAGCCCATATTTGACCTTGTTGTGTTTGACGAACTCCTCTTTGGATCGGCCAATCAATCTGCCGTGTTTCCCTAACCAGTCGTGATGCTTACTGACGCCGCTGCTCTCGTCAAGTTGCTGGCTGAAACCGGCAAACAGACACTCCGGCTTGAGATAGGCGAAGGGGTCAAGCTGCCCCAAGGTGTGGGAAATATCGACACGAATGGCGATTTCGATCCGCTCCAGCGCATCCATCGCCAACATGCGCAGTCGCTTGTCGAACACATAGAGTTCAACCGCATCGATGAAGCGGCTACTCGCCTTGAAGTGTTCCAGCGCGACACGGGTCGTTTTGATTTTCTGCGGCTTTCTGCCCTGCTCAGATAACAGAATCACCTCGCCAGAGCGTTCGCGAAACGGATACCAGTAGCCACTGAGCCGGTAGTAACCGATGCGTTCGAGATAATCGAGGGCGATGGCCTGATCGGTGATGGTCATGCCGCGCCGTTGCAGTTGGGCAAGCTGATCCTGATGGCTAAGCCACGGCTTGGTGTAGGGCATCAGCTTAGCGCCCCCTCTACCAGCGACTCGGCCAAAGCAAGCTGGGTCTGCTGGCTGGTTTGCAGGCGGGATTTAAGTTGATCGCAGAGGGTCATTAGTTCATCCACTTTGGCGACGATGCGATGCTGTTCGTCAATTGGAGGAAGTGGGATAACGGTGCTCGCAATTTTGCCAACATTTAAATTCGGTTGTGCTCCACCAGCCGCATGCTCCCTTAATTCAAGGTAGGCTTTCCGGAAGAACAATTTTACAAAATCCTTATGAGCTTTTGTTTCATCAATCAACCTAATTGCAGCACATGCTTGGTTAGTACCTGCTGGTTCAAGTAATTCAGTTATTTGCCCTCTTGTTTTCCCTTGTCCATACATTGCAACGATTAAAGTGCCTACAGGATAGATAGAAACGTTAGTTTCTTTTATGGCTAATTTCGATATTTGCTCTTTCGTTTTACCAACAAATAGCTCAGCCGTCTCCCCACTAGATACCCAGTTAATTTCCGCTGGTTCCCAATAGGCGGGATTGCTTCTCGATGGTGTAGCACCAGTGCCTACAAGTCCAAATACAGCGATCCTTTCAAACACCCATCCCTGCGGTAGCTCAAACGGCTTTTCGTTTTCACTAATCTCAGGTAGCGGTTTTTCTTTTTTGATTTTCTTCTCTTTGACCAGCCGCGCCTTTTCGGCAGCGATACGTTCCAGTAGAGCTGAAGCGGGTTCATCGCTCGGGTCTTGCGGTACCAGCTTGCCCATTACCGCCAGTTGCAGGATGGTCTGTTTCAAGGCGTCAATGCTGGCCTCAGTGGTAAAGAGGGTATCGAAGTGAGTGCTTAGCCGCGCCCAATTTTGCGACAGCTCATCGGCATCTGCGCTGTCTGTCAGCGTGGTAAGCAGAGTCTCCACCAACGTCTGATGGGCAGCCAACTGTGATTCGCTGTGCTGCTCCAACTGGTCGCAGAGGGCCATTAGCTCATCCACTTTGGCAACGATACGGTGTTGTTCGGAAATAGGTGGAATTGGAATAACCAATTGCTCCATTTTTTCCTTAGTCATATGCACCATAGCAATACCATTGCCAGATGCTTTGATGCTTGCAGATATAGCATCAAGATATAAACACATAAAGTGTTTATCTAAGGAATTAGGGTCAAATATATCCATTTTCCATATATGATAATGGTATATAACTCTACCACCACTCCAGATAAAGGGGCCGAAGGATGCTGACCAAGAGTAGATTAAGTCTCCATTGTCGATGTATTTTTCCGGCTCTAATTCAAGATCTGAATAGTACCATTTATCTGATGTGAATAGATTACCGACACGGAGTAATGGAGTACCAGACTCAAGCATTTCATGTTTTTTGTATGCACGACCATTTAGCACATTGATAGCGGCACCTAATCTTAATTCAGCCCACCCCTCTGGCAGCTCAATACGTTTCTCCTCCTCGCTAATTTCCGGCAAGGCTTTGGGCTTTTTAATCTTGCCCTCTTTGACCAACAGCGCCTTTTCGGCTGCGATGCGCTCCAGCAGCACGGAGGCGGGTTCATCGCTGGGGTCTTGCGGTACCAATTTGCCGCGCACGGCCAACTCCAGGATCAGCTCGCGCAGCTTTTTGATGCCGGTGAGTTCCAGCTTGCTGTTGCTGCCGCGCCCGGCACTGCTTTTGGGGCGCACTGCCGCAGTCCAGAGATCCAGATGGTCGGTAATCAGATTCTCGATCGCCATTATGCCTGCCCCTCTTGCTTGATCGCACCTTTGCCCAAGGCCTCGCCCAGAATGGCTTTTAGCTGGTCACGCAGGGCCTGGATTTCGGCCTGCTCTGTGGCATAGCACGCCAGCAGCTCGTCAGGGTCATGGCTTATCTGCTCGCCGACATGGGGGTTTTTGATATCGAGGTTAAAGTTGCGCTCGATAATGGTCTCGATACCGACCTTCCACGCTTGCTCGTTCTCTACCCGGGCAGCAAAGCCGTCAGCCTCATCGCCCCACCAGGCAATCTCGGCTTCGAACTCCTCGAACTTCATCGGCTTGGTCTTGCTGTAGTTTTTCACCCCAGCAGGATAGGGGTGCTCGTAGAACCAGACATCCTTGGTGGGCTGGCCCTTGGTGAAGAAGAGGATATTAGTCTTGATGCCGGTATAGGGGGCAAACACGCCGTTGGGCAGCCGCACTATGGTGTGCAGGTTGCACTCAGCAGTGAGCAGTTGCTTGATCTTGGTTTTGACCCCTTCGCCAAACAGAGTTCCATCAGGCAGCACCACGGCGGCGCGACCACCCTTTTTCAGAACTTCGATGATGAGCTGCAGGAACAGGTCGGCGGTTTCGCGGGTGCGCAGATCGGCGGGGAAGTTCTGCTCGATACCATCCTCCTCGGTACCGCCAAAGGGCGGGTTGGTGAGGATCACATCGATATCGCTATCCCAGCTCGACAGCGGCTTGTCGAGGGTGTTGCCGTGACGGATCTGCACCGGCACCTCGATGCCGTGCAGCAGCATATTGGTGGTGCAAAGGAGGTGCGGCAACTGCTTCTTCTCAACCCCCAGGATCTGCTGCTGCAGGGTCTGATGGTCGGCTGAGGTCTCGACATAGTGCTCTTTGACATGATCAAAGGCGCAGGCGAGAAAGCCGCCGGTACCGCAGGCCGGGTCCATGATCCGCTCGCCGAGTTTGGGGTCGATGCGGTTGACCATAAAGCGCGTGACGGCGCGGGGGGTGTAGAACTCGCCCGCGTTACCGGCGCTTTGCAGGTCACGCAGGATCTGCTCGTAGATGTCACCAAACAGGTGGCGTTCGCTGCTGTCGGTAAAGTCGATCTCGTTGAGCTTGTTGATCACCTGCTTGAGCAGGGTGCCGTTCTTCATGTAGTTGAAGGCATCGCTGAATGCCTCTTTCACCACATAGCCACGAGGGTTGAGACTGATATTGGCTGGCTGGTTTTTCAGGCTGTCGAACAGATCGTTGTTGACGAAATCGAGCAGGGCATCGCCGGTCAGCCCTTCGCTATCGGCCGCCCACTTGCGCCACAGGAAGCGTTCGGGGATGGGGCAGCGGTAGTTATCCTGCTCAAACTCCAGCTCCTCTTCCTGGGCGTCGAACACTTTCAAAAACAGCAGCCAGGAGAGCTGACCGAGGCGTTGGGCATCACCGTCAATACCGGCGTCCTTGCGCATGATGTCCTGAATGGATTTGATGACTGAGCTGATGGATGACATGGGGTTCTCTGCTTTTTACAAAAATGGTGACGAATACAGGGGCGAATGCGTCAGGAAGATCGATAAAACAAGCGGCCATCATTGGAATGGCCGCATGGTAGTTCAGAAGCAGTCAGGTCGTCAGGCGCTCTGCTGCTCACGGTAAATTTCTTGTTCCAGTTCGGTGATGGCTTGCTCGAACTGTTTGGGGCCACCAAAACCCTTCTTGGCCAACTCCAGCGGGCGCCCCAACTCGGTAAAGGGGGCGACTTTTAGCGCATCCTTGGTCTCAATCTCGGTCACCCCCTGATCGGCATACTTGTCGAGCAGGCTGGTAAGCACCTGCTGGGCGGTGTCGTTGTACTTGGTGAAGTAGTTGCGCTTTTTGACGTTGTTGGCACGCTCGCGGCGGGTCAGTGGCGGCTGATCGTATACCACGTGGCAGATAAGGTCGAACGGGTCGAGCTCCTTACCCACTTCCTGCTCCAACACCTCCCACAGCACGCCCGCCTGAGCCAATTCATCCATAATGGCTTGCTTGCGTTCGGCGGCTTGCCAGCGTTTGGTGAACGCATCGAGGGTGGCAAACTCTTTGAGCAGGGTCTTTTTGGTGTAGTCCTTGAAGGATTCGGTCACCAACTTGCCATCGGCATCGTAATACTGCACCCGCTCGGCGATAACGCTGACCGCCACGCCGTTGACATAATACTTGCTGACCCCGGGCTCGGGGTCACCCAGCGGGCCTGTGCCCTGACCCCCTGAGCCACTCTGGCCACAGTTACTACCGGTTGTGTAGCTGCCAGACTCCTCATCAATCCCGGGAGCAAGCGGATCGTCATGGTTGCCGGGTTCATCGGCAGGCAGTGGATCGGCGCCATCGATGATATCGCCCAAGCCTTCATCCGGATTGTTGATGTCTGCCGGTTTGACCACCATGACGCGCTCCGGCTCACCGTCGAAACGGGGATCGGCAAACAGCTCGGTGGCCTTCTTGAAGTCGAGAATGGTGAACCAGAGCTTGCCGTACTTGTCGTCGATACGGGTGCCACGGCCGATGATCTGCTTGAACTTGGTCATGGACTGGATGTTTTGGTCCAGCACCACCAGCTTGCAGGTCTTGGCATCGACGCCAGTGGTCATCAGCTCGGAGGTAGTAGCGATGACCGGATAGGGCTTTTTCGGGTTGATGAAGTTGTCGAGCTGGGCTTTGCCAAGGTCATCATCGCCGGTGATTTTCATCACATACCGATCATCTTTCAGCATCTGCTCGGGGTTAAGGTTCGCCAGCGCCCGTCGCATCCGGTCGGCATGATCGATGTCGTTGCAGAACACGATGGTCTTGGCCATCGGGTCGGTTTTCTTGAGGTAGTTGGTGATGGTTTCGGCCACCAGCTGGGTACGCTCGTCGATCACCAGGGTGCGGTCAAAATCCTTCTGGTTATAAATACGGTCTTCAATCAGGTTGCCCTGTTTGTCCATCTGCCCTTTGGTGGGACGCCACCCCTGCAGATCGACATCGATATCGACCCGCACCACCTTGTAGGGGGCAAGAAAGCCATCTTCGATCCCCTCTTTGAGGGAGTAGGTATAAACAGGGTCACCGAAGTAATCGGTACTGGAGACGGTCTCGGTCTCTTTGGGCGTGGCGGTGAGACCAATCTGGGTAGCCGATGAGAAGTATTCGAGGATCTCGCGCCAGGCGCTGTCTTCAGCGGCACTGCCCCGATGGCACTCATCCACCACGATCAGGTCGAAGAAATCAGGGGAGACCTGCTTGAAGGCTTTCTGTGACTCTTCTGGTCCGGTGAGCGCCTGATAGAGGGCAAGGTGGATCTCATAGGCGGGGTCGATCGTGCGCCCGGTGACCTTGGTCATGGCCGAGCCAAAGGGCTGAAAATCATTGATCTTGGTTTGATCTACTAGAATGTTGCGATCGGCCAGAAACAGGATGCGCTTCTTGGCGCCCGCCTTCCACAAACGCCAGATGATCTGGAATGCGGTGTAGGTCTTGCCGGTGCCGGTGGCCATCACCAGCAATACCCGATCCTCATCTTTCGAGATGGCTTCTACGGTCTTGTTGATGGCCTGCAGCTGATAATAGCGGGGAGATTTGCCGCTGCCATCCGAGTAATAGTCCTGACTGATGACAGGCAACTGTGCCTGGGTGTAACCCTTCCAGGTGCAGAGTTTGTCCCAAAGCTGGCCGGGGCTGGGGAAGTCCTCCAGCGCGATCTCGGATTCCAGCTTGGCCGGATTGGTCTTGTCATGAAATACGAAGCCATCGCCGTTGCTGGCAAATACGAACGGCACATCCAGCAGGCGGGCATAATCGAGCCCCTGTTGCATCCCCTTGCCAATCTCATGCTTGTTGGCTTTGGCCTCGATCACCGCCAGTGGCAAGCCCATCTTGTGATAGAGCACGATATCGGCCGATTTGACCTTTTTACGTGCCGCCATCTGGCCGCGCACCACCACCTTGCCATCCCGCAGCTTCACCTCTTGGCGAACCTGGGTCAGGTCATCCCACCCAGCAGCCTTGATAGCAGGCAGCAGGTATTTCGAGATGATGTCGGCTTCGGTGAGGGTTGCTTTGTTGATCTCGGCCATGAGCACTCTTCCGGTCGGGGGACAATATTGCTCAAGATTCTCTCATAAATTCAGCCGGGTTTTATTGATTTCAGACTCATAAAGCAACATGGGTGCAGCTCTTGATGGCATGCCTTCGGGTCAAGGAAACGTCTGGCAATGGCGTAACTAGGTCGTAGTGAATGATTGTTGAAGGGCATCGCTTGAGTTAGTCCCATAGCAAGTCAGCCGGTTTGGCTCTCGCTGAATGCAGAGGCCAAGATTCCAGATAGATAGGAATCTGCCCCCCATCAATTCCAGCACACCAAGGTCCATAATCCCTTCAAACAAGATGACCAATATTCCAGAGAGAAAAACGGCACGAAATTTCCAGATAGATAGGAAGTCTTCGATCAGGATTCCACATAACTCGTTCTGAACTGGCATTCCACTATGTGGAAAATTCGCACCACTTTTCCAGATAGATAGTTATGTGGAAAGAAACAGGACGGGAATTGGTTGGGAATGACAGTGTTCATTCCATGGCTCCACATCCTGCGTGATTCCACGCAATCATGTTTGTTACGAGCGAACAAACTTCAATACTTTCAGTGCGTTGTTGATTTTTTCCTGAGCGAAGTCCATGGTGATATGGAGTTTGGTCACACGATCACCTGATTGCATCCTTTATCCGCTACACCTGAGGCCATCACCATGAACAGCATCGTCATCCTGATCCTCCTGTTTTCATTCCTGATAGGGTTTGGCGCCTTTGCTGCGTGGCTGTATATCGAGAAGCGTCGCATGGGAGCCTCGGATAAATGACCCGCTATTTTGCTGAACGGACCTCTTTTGCCACGCACGAAATCAGATGGCGGGAGCAGCCCAACATTTCCTGGATCACCGAGTAGCTGTGTCCGGTGCTCAACAACTGTGCGATGTGCTGACGCTTCTTTTCATCTTTCTGGCGACCGCGATATTTCCCCTCATCCCTAGCCTTGGCAATACCCTGCTGTTGCCTGCGTCGGCGATCTTCATAATCCTTGCGAGCGACGGCTGCGAGCATATCCAGCAGCATGCCATTTACAGCCTGCAAGATGGCGCAGGTGAACTCGGAGCGGCTGTCCCCCTGTAACGCTACCCAGGAAGTCGGAAGCTCCGGAGAAACGATTGAGAGCTGTTTCTGAGCCAGCAACTGCTTCAATGTTTGCCAATCCGTCTGATTGAGGCGGGCCAGACGATCAATCTGCTCTACCAGCACAATGTCACGATCTGCAGCATCGCGGATCAGCCGCATAAGCTCAGGCCTGTCCAACGTCGCACCAGACTCATTCTCCACATAGAAACTGGCTATCTGATTGCCATGCTCTGCAGCAAAACCAATCAGCAGCTCTCGTGCCCGCTCAGCATCCTGCTCCACTGTCGATGCACGTAAATACGCCCGTATGAACACTGAAACCTCCATCGGTCTGTTTAAACTGGTTCTGAATTTTCGGTTCAATATAAGTGGTTTCAATATTGTTTTCGAGAGGGTATTGAGTGGTTTTAATGGGGTATACCTTTTTAGAACCACCACATGACGATCGAAAAACAACCTTTCGATAGCCTTTTGATCTGACAGCACAAACTTTAAGTGTGATCCGTCATCACAAAGTCGCTTTTGAGTTGTATTTGGGTATTTAAGCGACGTTGCTCACCATTCCTGATCTGCTGAATGGGATGCCAAAGGAGGAAATCTACAGAAGCTGGGCTTTGAGGTGAGTCATCTTTTCGACTCACCGAACAAGCCAGCAGCCAAGCGCAGCGCGGCAGGCTACTGGAAGTTACGTACAAAAGCCCAACCATGTGGCACCATACTAACCAGAACTCTGTCTCAAGCGACCAAATGGCCGTACCAATATGAAACCCGACAGCGATGTTATTCACCAGCTGATTACCCTAGCCAACAGCAACCCCCAGGTGCAGGTGCTTTGGCTTTACGGCTCCCGTGCCAAGGGGACTGCAGGTCCTGCCAGCGACTGGGATCTGGCGGTGGCCTTTGATCCAATCAAACAGAGTGGACCACTGGGTACTGCACTGGAAAACCGCTTGCGCCCTGAACTGCTCGCGCTGGAGTGGCAACGTGCCATGGGGTTGGCAGAGGGGAAACTTTCGGTCGTCGATATCAATCAGGCCCCGATTCCGTTGGCTTTTGCGGTAGTAGATGCAAATCGTCCTCTCTATAGCCGTGATGAGGGGCGGCGTTTGCAAGAGGAGGCGCGGATAATGTCGCAGATGGAACTTGGTTATCACCATCGCCAAGCCTATATCAGCAAACATCATTCTGAGGAGTGGAGTAAAGATGAGTGATAACGCCTATATAGGAGCTTTACGCATCAGCCTGTCGCGCTATAAGGCCGAGTTGTCAGAGATACGGGCTATTCTGGCGCTGCGTGCGCTTTCCAATCTGGAGTACCGCGCAGCTGAGCGAACTCTACAAGTGTCTATCGAAGCGTGTATTGGCGTGGCAAAGCACTGGGCTAAAGCATTGGCAAGTCATACCCCACAGGATGCCTATCAGGCATTCGAAATCCTGGCCCAGCGTGGTGAGCTATCCCCCGACACCTTAATCGGCTGGCGCAAGATTATTGGCCTTCGCAATGCGCTGGTGCACGACTATCTGAATATTGACCCCGAGATCATCCGTAGCGTCATTGCTCAAGGCTATAGCGACCAGCTGTTCACGTTTGCAGATCAAGGTCTCGACTGGTTGGCTGCCCATATTGATTGAAACTTCGACGTCATATCTCCGCTTACCGTTCTCTTACCCGCTATAGGGGATTAATGTTTAATACCGGCTATAGCGTGTAAGTTATATTTACCTCCTATAACAGGTAAACATTGATATACCTGTCACAGCGTGTAAATTGGAAGAAGGCACGCTACCAGGTTGTCGAATCATGAAAGTAACCAGCGCCAAGCAGCTGAGCGCCTGTATCAAGGATGCCAGGCTTTCTCAAAAGCTCTCTCAAGGCAAAGTGGCCGAGAAAGTGGGGATTAGGCAAGACACAGTCTCCAGCTTCGAACTCAATCCTGAGTCCACCAAGCTGGAAACCCTGTTCAAGATCCTCGCATCACTCGAATTGTCACTGGACATCAAACCCCGCAATGAGTCATCCGAGAGTCCGGCATCGGGCTGGAAGGAGGAGTGGTAATGGCCAATCTGGCTGTCTACATGAACGGCTATCGGGTAGGCACATTCACCAAAACTACCAGCGGCGCCCATCAGTTTCAGTACCATGAGTCATGGCTGGCACAACCGGGCAGCCGTCCCATCTCACTTTCCATGCCATTGCGCCATCAGGCCTACCGGGGCGATGAAGCCTATAACTTCTTCGACAACCTGCTGCCAGATAATACGGAGGTGAGGAACAGGGTTGTAGCACGCTATCAAGCGGCATCAACTCAGCCCTTCGATCTGCTCAGTTGCATTGGCCAGGATAGCGTAGGGGCATTACAGCTGGTTACCGAAGGGCACGACGTTCCAGATGTCAGGCGAATCGACTACAAAGCACTTTCCGATGGCGAGCTCGAGCAGATTCTGACCAGCTACAAATCAGGAATCCCTTTGGGGATGGTCAGGGAGCAAGAGGAGTTCCGGATCTCTATCGCCGGAGCGCAAGAAAAGACAGCGCTGCTCTTTCTCGATGGCCGTTGGTACTTGCCACTCAACGCAACGCCGACAACCCACATTATCAAACTCCCTATTGGCAAGATTGAAAGCCACTCCTACTCGATAGACCTCTCCCAGAGCGTAGAAAACGAATATCTCTGCACTCTGATTGCCAAGGAGTTTGGTATACCCGTACCTCACTGCTTCATGATGCAGGTTGGCCAGGTCAAAGCACTGGCTGTGGAACGCTTCGACAGACGTTACGCTGCCGATCGCAGTTGGATCATGCGCCTTCCCCAAGAAGATTTCTGTCAGGTATTGAATGTTCCGTCAGCACGGAAATACGAGAGTCATGGAGGACCAGGGATCACTGACATCATGAAAACCTTGCTGGGCTCTGCGACACCAGAACAGGATCGCTACCTGTTCATGAAATCTCAGGTCCTGTTCTGGCTGCTGGCGGCCACCGATGGCCATGCAAAGAACTTCTCGGTCTTTATTGAACCGGAAGGGCGTTTTCGCCTGACCCCTTTTTACGACATCCTATCTGTCTATCCAGTGTTTGGCGGCCGAGGCCTCAACCGAAGGGACGCCAAGCTCGCTATGGGCCTAGCAAGCAGCAAGGGAAAGAAATACGCCATTGAGCAGATATTCCCGCGTCATTTCTTCCAAACGGCGAAAGCTGTGGGATTTGAGCGTTCTGCTATGGAAGAGATCCTGACAGAACTGGCCAACTCCGTTGATGATGTTATTGAGCGTGTTACCCAGCAATTGCCAGCGGGCTTCCCCGATGCCATCAGCAGCACCATTCTAGAGGGCCTAAAAGCCCGCTCAGCCAGGCTGATAAAGGGCTGGGATTAAATTGACGGTATGTGGGATGATTGCACGGTTAGCCAAACCACCTATGGGAAGTTTGCACGGTTCGAAGAGTAAAAGCGGCTTTCCAGGCACCGGACGGTGCTATGGTCGGTTCAAAATATGTTCAAAACTCACCTAAAAAGCGGTTTTGAATGCGTGTTGTAGCATCGCGTTGATTCATATGGGAAGGCTGCACGATCGAGAATGGACTATGTGGGAACGCTGCACGATGTGAGCGGCCTCTCAATATGCTGTTTTAGTTACTTTTACCCCAACTGGCCCCCCGAAAAGCCACTAACATATTGAAAATAATAGATTATTTACATTCTGCATCGGCAAGTAAGCCGGGTCGGCAGACCACAAAAAGCCCGGGTTCATTCCGCAATGCTGATCAGTTAAGGATCCATTGACCGATCCTTCTGCTGTAGGACAATCCGGAACCAATCACTGGTTCCGGATTTTTTATGTCTATTGCAAACGATCTGAACGATGTTGTTGAGGTATCTGGCGACATGCTGGCTCGGCTGGCCATTTTTGCCGACCATATTCCCGACGAATGGATTACTGCCGCTGCAGCCTTGTCTGAAAAGGCCACTATTCGCCGCCGCCGCTTACCTTCTGATATGGTCTTGTGGCTCGTCGTGGGCATGGCCTTTTTCCGCAATGAGCCCATCTCCGAGGTCGCTCGGCGCCTCAACATCTGTGCAGAAGGGTTGGCCAATGATGCCTTGCTCGCGGACAGTGCCCTGTCTCAAGCCCGTCAGCGACTAGGCAAACAGCCGCTCGAGTGGTTGTTCAAGCAGTGCGCCGATGTGTGGGGGCGGGAACGTTATCCTGAAGACCATTGGCACGGTTTACAGGTCTTTGCCATCGATGGGGCCCTGCTCCGAACCCAGGATATGCCTGAGCTCAGAGCACATTTCGGCTCGGGTAAACCGGCAGACACCCTACCCGATGCTGCGGTTGGTCACGCTGATGAATGTCCGCTCGCATGTCATTGCCAACGCGGCCATCAGCCCGTACCGCAAAGGGGAGATCCCCCTGGCCAGCGAGTTCATTCACTCATTGCCGGACAAGTCAGTGACCCTGCTGGATAAAGGCTTCTTCGGTGCCGACCTGTTGCTGCGTATTCAGGCCGAAGACACCGACCGTCACTGGCTCATCCCGGAACGCAAGGGGCTGGTATACACGGAACTTGAGCGCTATGGCGACGGTGACCGTCTGTTGCAAATGACGGTCTCGCCTCAGGCTCGCAAGAAAAACCCGGCGTTGCCGACGCACTGGCAAGTTCGCGCAGTGACCTATGAGGTGGCCGGCAAGGAGAAAACGGTCTTTACCTCCCTGCCCGTGGCGCGATTCAGCGCAGCTCAGGTGGCGACCCTGTACCACGAGCGCTGGGAAATCGAGCTGGGATACCGGGATATCAAAAGCGCGATGCAGCACAACGCCATCACGCTGAGAAGCAAGAAAGTGGACTTGGTTTATCAGGAGCTGTGGGGATTGCTATTTGGATACAATCTGGTCAGGCGGGAGGCGAGCCAGGCCGCCGTAGCTCATCAGCGAGCGCCCAATGAGGTGAGCTTCAAGTTTGCCTGTCAGTTCATAGCGAACCAGATGGCAGTGATGGCGGGCGCGTTATCGCCAGCCCATACCCCTCGGAGGTTGGCGGAGTTACTGGGCTGCATAGGCGTCATGTTCATAGAAAAACGCCCCAGGCCATCGAGACCCAGGGCGGTGAAGATATCAAAGACCCGTTTTCCGGTAGATCGCAATGCGGCTCCGCTTAAGTGAACAGCATTGCGGGTTCATTCCGGGCTTTTTTGTGCGTTTTTTATCCGAAAACCTAGAGACGGCGCAGACACCACATGAAGTAAGCGCCCCCTAACAGGGTGGAGACCAGCCCGACCGGTACCTCCTGCGGGAAGAGGATTTGCTGACCGATCCAGTCCGCCGATACCATCAACAGGGCACCGAAGGCGGCAGCCCCGAGTAGATGCCATCGGGCCCGTACCAGCCCCATCAGCTTGGCCATGTGCGGGGCCAGCAGACCAACGAACGAGAGCGGCCCCACCACCAGGGTGGCGCTGGCGGTGAGCACGGCCACCAGCAGCAGGATGGCGAGCTGGGCACGGTTGAGGCGAATGCCTAGCGCGGTCGCCACCGCAGTTCCCATCGGTAGCAGATCGAGCCAGCGGCTCACCAGCAGGCAGCCAGCCAGCATCAACAGCGCCAGCCCCACCAGCCCATAGGCCACCGGCAGGGTGACATAATAGGTGGAACCGGACATCCAGGAGAGCAGTTGCTGCACCCGCATGTCGCCGTTGGCCAGCGCGATAGCCTGCAGCGGCTCAAACAGGGCCGTGATGGCGATACCTGAGAGCAGGATCCGCTCCGGCTGGAAGCCGTGCTTGCGATTAACCACCACCAGCAGCAACAGGCAGCCGAAGGCACCGAGCAGGCCACCGGCCAGCATCAACGGCAGGGGCAATGCAGGCAGCAACAGCGCCGTGGCTATTACCCCCATAAAGGTGCCGCCGCTCACCCCCAGCAGCTCCGGGCTCGCCATCGGGTTGTTGCTGACCCGCTGCAACAGGGTGCCTGCCAGCGCCAGCAACACGCCAGCCGCTCCCGCCGCCAACGCGCGCGGCAGCCGCCACTCCAGCTGGGCCTGCCAGCGGAGCCAGCTCGGCCAGCTCCAGCCCGTCATTCCCTGACCAAACAGCAGGGAGGCGACCATTGCCAGCAGCAGCCCGACCAGCAACAGGCCGATAAGGCGAGCCGGTGCCGGATGGCGGGCCACCAGCAGGCCGGCGTTTGCCTTCGGTGTACCAGACTTGATACCAAGACGCGGGATCAGCCAGAGCAGCAGCGGCGCACCCAGCAGGGCGGTCATGGCGCCGGTGGGGATCAGCACCGGCCAGAAGCGGCTCAGGCTCTGCAGCAGCAGATCGGTGGCGGCCAGCAGCAGGGCGCCGAGGATCGGTGCCCACAACAGCCGCTGGCCGAGCTGGCGGATCCCGAGCAACCGCACCATGGCGGGCGCCGCCAGCCCGATAAAGCCGATCAGCCCCACCACACTCACCACACAAGCGGTGACAAACACCGCCAGCCCCAGTCCGGCAAAACGCAGATGCTGCAGAGAAACCCCCAGACTGCGGGCGCTGGCATCATCCAGCTCCAGCACTGCCAGCGGGCGTACCAGCACAACGGCCAGCGCAGCGGCTGCCAGCAGGCGGGGCAACAGGTAACTCACCCCGCTCCAGCTGTTCTGCACTAGCGAGCCACTGCCCCACACCAGCAAACCTTTCAACTCCTCCTGAAAGAACAGCAAGAGTCCCATGCTGATGGCCGCCAGATAGAGGTTGATCACCAGCCCGGCAAAGACGATGACCACCGGATTGAGCTGGCGACGCCAAGCCAGGGCGAACACCAGCGCCATCGCAAGGCTGCCACCGGCCATGGCGATCCACTCCCGCCCCAGCAGCAGCCAGGATGGGGCAAACAGGGTCACCATCATCAGCGCCAGCTGGGCGCCGGAGGCCACCCCCAAGGTGGTCGGTGACGCGAGCGGATTGCGCAGCACCTGCTGCATCAGGGTACCCGCCAGCCCGAGTGCAGCTCCGGCCAGCAGGGTGACCACCAAGCGGGGCAGCCAGCTGAAATGCACCACCGCCTGGCTGACGTCATCCAGATTGGGAGCGAACAGGCTCTGCCACCAGAGCGCACCGGGCAGCTGGCGAGCCAGCTCCCAACATGCGAGCGAGAGGGTCAACCCCAGCAGGATCGAGACAGGCCGCAGCAGCGGCGATGTGAGCAGTCGCTTCATCGGCCAGCCTCCATACGCTCGGCATCTTGCAGTAGCGCATTGCTGAGCAGACCGGCGAAACGGCGGGCGGCAAGTACGCCGCCAAAACTCCAGACCGCAGGCAGATGCAGCACGGGCGCCTGCCGTACCAGCGGCAGATGCTGCCACAGCCCAGGCTCCTGCAGCCGTTCGCTCACCCCGACCGGAATGGGATCGACCACCACCAGCCGCGCATTGGGCAAAGTCATAAACTGCTCGATGCTGACCACCGAGAACCCCCAGTCATTGGTCTGCTCCTGCCAGCCATTGCGCAGCCCAAGCCGCGTCATCACCGCATCGAACAGGCTGTGGCGACCAAACACCCGCACATGGCGCTCATCGATAAACTGCACCACCAGCAGGGGCGGCAGATCCGCAGGCAATCTGCCCTGCATCTTGGCGAGATCCCGATCCAGCCCAGCCAGCAGCCGTTCGCCCTCGGCGGTTTTGCCCACCATACGGGCGAGGGTCAGGGTCACCTCGTGCAGTCTCTGCCACAGATCGGTTTGCCCATCATAGAGGGCAATAGTGCTCACCGGCGCGATGCGGGAAAGGGTTGGCACCAGCGGGGCCGCCAGCGGCGAGATGAGGATGCGATCGGGTTTGAGCTCCGCCAGCAGCTCGCGGTTGGGCTGGGTGCGCAGGCCGATATCTACCACCTCGGCGGGTAACCGTGGCTCGCCGACCCATGCCTGATAGGGGCCAGCATCCCCCACAGCCAGCGGCGTCACCCCGAGCGCCAGCAGGGTTTCGGCTATGGTCCAGTCGACGGTGGCGATACGGGGTAGCGGCGCAGAGGCGATCGGGGATGTGTCGGCCTGCGCCACAAGTGGCAGCAGCAGGCTAATAAGGCAGGGAGCCATCTTCTTCAATAAACGGTTCAAGGATGCCCCCTGTCAGACGATGGCGATGGGATGGGCATGAGCCGGATGGCGAATGACCTCCATCGGGATGCCATAGATGGCATGCAGGGTCTCGCTGGTCATGATCCCCTCCGGTTCGCCGTGGATGAGCAGGCGGCCTGAGTGAAGCGCCACCAGCCGATCGCAGAAGCGGGAGGCCATATTGATGTCGTGAATGACGATGATGACTCCGAGGTTGAGCTGACGGCTGAGCTGCTTGACGAGCGTCAGCACCTCCACCTGATGGGCCACATCCAGCGCGGCCAGCGGCTCGTCCAGCAGGATAAAGCGGCTCTCCTGGGCCAGCAGCATCGCCAGCCAGACCCGGCCCCGCTCGCCGCCGGAGAGGGTATCCACCAGCCGTTCGGCAAAGCGTTCGGTATGAGTAAGAGCGATGGCCCGCTCGACCTGACGGTGATCCTCCGCCCCCATCCGGCCCAGCAGGCCACGCCAGGGGTAGCGGCCCATCTCCACCAGCTCCCGCCCGAGCAGATTCTCGGCGCTCGGCAGATGCTGGGGCAGATAGGCCACCTGACGGGCAAACTCCCGGTTGCCCCAGTCGGGCAGCGGCTTGCCATCAAACAGGATCTCGCCGTCGCTGAGGGGTTGCTGGCGTGCCAGCAGCTTGAGCAGGGTCGATTTGCCCGACCCATTGTGGCCGATGAGGCCATAGACCTGTCCCTGCTCGAAACGCAGGTCGGTGGGGTGCAGCAGCGTGCGGTCATTGACCGTGAAGCTGGCTGATTTCATCTCGAACATAAGCAATTCCTGTGCTGGCTTGCCGCCAGTCTCATCAGTGCCGGTATCAAGCCGGCACCTCGCAATCCAGATGGGCGATAGCATCGCGGCTCACTGCGGCACGGCGCGCGCCGGTCAGTTCGGTGAGTTTTCCCTGCCGCATCTCCAGCAGGCGATCGGCCAGCGGGAAGTAGTGATCGTCGTGACTGATGGCAATCACCGTCTTGCCCATCTCCTTGAGGCGCGGCAATAGCAGCTGATAGAAGATGCGGCGGAACTGGGGATCCTGATCCGCAGCCCACTCGTCGAACAGCATCACCTCGCGCTGCTCGGCCAGCGCCAGCAGCAGGGCGACCCGCTTGCGCTGCCCTTGGGAGAGATCGATATCGGCGATAAAACCATCCTCGATGGTGAGCTTGCTGCCCATCTGCAACCGCTCCAGCCACTCGGCCACCAGCTCATCCTTGGGTTCCGGCCCCAGCAGGTGCTGGAACAGGTGATAGTCGGTAAAGATGGCGGAGAAGAGCGCCAGATAGCCGTTGCGATCGGTGATCGGCTCCCCATCCAGCAGGATCCGGCCCGATACCGGCTGGTAAAGGCCGGTCAGCAGCATGGCCAGGGTCGACTTGCCGGAGCCATTGCCGCCGATGATGAAGATCTGCTCCCCCTTTTCGATGACCAGATCGATGGGGCCAACGGCAAAACCGCCCTCCCCCTGATAGTGAAAGCTCACCTGCTCCAACTCGATGCGCTGCCAAGGGCGGATGGCGGGCGGCAGCGGGAAGTCCGCATCCGGCTCAGCCAGATTGAGGACGGCGATCTTGTCGAACGCCACCTGAGCGGCAAGCAGGGTCGGCAGGGCGCCAATCCCCTGCAACAACGGGGTGCGCAGGAACAGCAGGGTCAGCGCGAAGGTGGCGGCCACATTGGTGTTGGCCCAGCCAAGGCCGTTGGCCAGAAAGAAGACCAGACCGATCGCCCCCAGCATCATGATATTCGACCAGTTCACCGCGCTCAGGTGATAGGTGTCGGCGCGAATGATCTGCTGGCGGTAGTCACGGGCATTTTGCTCATAGAGCTGGTGGTAAACGAAGTGAGCCCGCTCGCGGTTGAGCGCCAGCTCCTTGCTGCCAGCGATGATGGCCTGATAGTTCTGATAGAGCCGATCTTCGGCCTGACGCATTTGGGAGAGATGGCGATAAACACGGTTCACCAGCAACCAGCCCACCACCATGGTGACGGTGACCCAGAGCGCGGTCACCCCGAGCAGGGCCGGAGAGAGCCAGCCGAGGTAAAAGGCAGAGCCCAGCGTGAGCACCAGCCCCTGCACCAGCTCCGGCAGGCGCACGAAGGCGATGGTGATCTGGCCGATATCGCTGGAGAGGGAGGCCAGCAGCGGCCCCTGACCAATCTGGCGGATGCGGGCGACATCGCTATCCAGCAGTTGCTTGAGCAGACGGCCGCGCAACCGGTAGACAAAATGGTGACCGAGAGTGGTCAGGGCCAGCTGAGATCCGAGCGTGATCACCAGCAGCAACACAATCAGGCCGACCAGCTGACCGAGGATCGGCAGCGGATCACCTATAGATTCGATAAGAGACTGATTGATAAAAGCAATGACGCCAATCCCGCTGACGGCACTGAGCAGACTGAGCAGGGTGATGGCGATAAAAGGCCAACGATATTGGCGATAAACCAGAGACAAGAGTTCCATAACGGACCGGTATTCCAGAGAGATCAGAACAACTGCGGGTGAAAAGAAGGGCGGGAACCCGGTTCCCGCCCGACTTCGATTACCAGCGGTAGTTGATGCTGCCCACTACGCTGCGCGGCTCGCCGTAGTAGCAGTAGTAGTCACAACTGGCCACGTAGGTTTCACCCAGCAGGTTGTTTACGTTGAGCTGAGCGCGCCAGTTCTTGGCAAAGTCATACCCGATCATCGCATCCCACACGGTATGGGCTGGCACCTCGGCAGAGCCGTAGATGGGGGTATAGTCCGCATTCACGGCGCCAATACCCACGCTGGAACCGATATAACGTACACCGGTTCCCAGATCCAGACCCGAAGCCACCCCTTGCTGCACCTTGTAGTTACCCCAGAAGGAGGCCTGGTGGCGCGGGATCAGGCTGGCACGGCGATCGCCACTGCCGGTGTCGTTGGTTTTGGCATCGGTGTAGGTATAAGCAGCGGTCAGACGCAGTGCATCTGTCACCTGCACGCTCCCTTCCAGCTCAACCCCCTGAGAGGTCACTTCACCCGCCTGGGTCTGCTGGCCGGAACCGGTAGAGACCAGCGAGTTGGTCTGGGCCAAATCGAACAGCGCCAGATTGATGTAACCGTCGAGGAAGGCAGGCGCATACTTCACGCCGGTCTCGTAGAGCTTGCCCTTGAGCGGCTTGTAGGAGTTTCGGGTGTTAGGATCGATCCCCGGCAGCACCTCGAACGACTCGGCATAGGCAAAGTAGGGAGAGAGGCCGTTGTCAGCCAGATACATCAGGCTGCCCGAGAGGGAGAGCTCGTGATCGTACTGGCGCTCGTCCTTGCTGGTATTGGTGTTGTGGGTCTCCACATAGTCAAAACGGCCACCGGCAGTCAGCAACCAGCGATCGTCCCAGCGGATCTGGTGCTGGGCATAGAGGCCGCTCTGGCCCTTGCTGCTCTTCTGGTGAGTGGCGGTCGACTCGTCAAAACCGGGGAAGCCGCTGTAATCCGGGTTCATGGTATTGATGGTGCCCATGGCGTAGTTGTCGGCCTCGACCCCTTCATTGACATGACGCTGCAGATCAACCCCCAGCAACAAGGTCTGCTCGGTGCTGTCGGTGTTCCAGTAGCCCACCATCTGGTTGTCCATGGTGGCACTCTTGGTATTGCCATCACGGTAAACCAGGCCACGACTGGCAGTTGTGCCTTCATAGGTCGGGAAGATATAGGTCTGGCGCAGCAGCAGATCGTTGTAATTGAAGCGGACGTTCTGCTTGAACTCCCAGGTTTGGTTGAGCTGGTGGGCCAGCTCGTAACCGGTGGAGATCTGGGTATTGCGGTTGCGATCGTAATCCGGCTGGCTCAGGTTGGTGGAGGGATCAATCTGGCCACCTGACGTATTCAGGGTGCCATAGACCGGGAAGAAGCCGTTGGTCGGGACCCCTTCGTCGTGCAGGAAGCTGGCCAGCAGGGTCAGACTGGTACGATCCGAAAGATCGAAGGTGACGCTGGGCGCTAGATAAACCCGATCGTTGTAAGTACCGGTAAGCACACCATCACGCTCTTTATAAAGAGCAACCATGCGGTAGCGGCTGTTGTCGGAGATCGCGTCAGAGACATCCCCCCCGACCTGACGATGATCCCGGCTGCCAAGCTGCAGATCCACCTGCCCTTGCGGCGTGGCGGTCGGTCGCTTGCTGATGGCATTGATCACCCCGCCCGGAGGCGCCTCACCGTAAAGGATCGAGGCTGGCCCCTTCAGCACTTCCACACTCTCCAGACCGAACGGTTCCGGCGTCCAGACGTAGTAGCCGGTGCCAAACAAGCGGTTGCCATCCAGATAAGAGGCGGCATCGAAGCCACGCACCTTGAACCAGTCGGTGTTGTTGTCGGATCCATAGAGACCGGTCAATACGCCGGAACGGTAGCGAAGCGCTTCATCCAGCTGCAACACGGCGTGCTGATCCAGTTCCTCGCGATTAACCACGGAGACGGCGCGAGGGGTCTCGGCCATCGGCACTTCCACCTTCATGGCCGTACCGGTCACCACCATGGTTTCGCTGGCTTTGGGCAGCTCAGCGGTGGTTTGTTCGGCCATCAGCGGCAGAGAGACGAGCAAACCGGAGAGCGAAAGCACGCCGAAGGCGCCCTTCTTGCCGGGTCCTGTAGTGTATTTTTGCGCAATCATATTAAAGTCTCGTTTATCAATGAGTTATGTTGTTTTAATTGTTATTTGTGGTCGTTTGTCACGACATCACCCTGTTCCATGGGCGAATAAAGCAGCGCAATCCTACTACAGGAGCCGTGATCGAATCGATTCAATAATTGCTAATCATTTGCATCTACATTGTTATCTGACTGCATCGTTGGCAGGATTCCGCGGGAGATGGGAGCCATCAGGAGAGCTATGAGCGGAGAAGAAAATGGAGAGGAATTTAAAGAAGCAGAAAAAAGATCGGCAGGATGGATCCGGTGGCATTATCTGACTGGATCCATTATCCCCAAGCTTTATCCATATTTATCCACACCCTTTGGCGGTAGAATCCGGCTTTCCGTTTCTTTGTCTGAAATCAGGATCCATTCCATGGCCAAACTCAATCTCGTCGTCGGCTCCATGCTGGGCGCCGCCGAATATGTCGCAGACCACGTCGCCAACCTGCTGAAACAGGCTGGCCACCAGACCCGGATCCACAACCCGGCCAAGCTGGCAGAGGTGCTGGATGATGCGGGATCCATCCTGCTGGTGGTCACTTCCACCCATGGTGCCGGGGATGTGCCCGACAACCTGCAACCCTTCGCCAAGGATCTTGCCGAGCAGCATCCGGATCTTAATTCATTGAAATATGGCGTGATCGCCCTTGGTGACAGCAGTTATGACACCTTTTGCCAGGGTGGCAAGACGCTGGATCGCCTGCTGGCCGAGTGCGGTGCCAGCCGGATCGGCGAGCGGCTCGACATCGATGTGACCCAACACGAGATCCCCGAAGATGCCGCAGAAGTGTGGATCCGCGACTGGATGACGATGATCGCCTGATCAGCGTGCGGGAGATCCTGAAAAAAAGCTTGATCTCCCCACTTATCCCCAGATCGACTATCCACCATGTTATTAACAGATTGATCCGGGGGAGTTGTTCTACAAGGTTACCCACAACGCCCAGGGGTAATGTGCATAACTACGATGTAAAGCTCTGCAAAACCTATAGTTATCCATGTATTAGATCCAGACCAACAGACCTCTGTGTATAAAAGTCCTGGTTATCCCCTCGTTCACCGGGCCAGGATCCAAGCTTTTCCACAAGCTAGGATCGTCCTTAAATTAATGATCTTTATGATCAAAAAGTGCTTATCAACAGAAAGGGCGGATCCTAATAAGAGATCCAGTAAAAGATCGATCTAAAGATCCTTAAGATCTAATTAGTGGATCCTCCCTTCATACTGAACGTTAAGTAGACGTTCCCCTCAGGACGCGAAACAGATAGAATGTTCCGCCCTTTAGCCCAGGCAAATAAAGATCTTCAGGCGTGCAGATCAAGGTGATCCCAATGCAATACCATGAACAATTTGATGTGATCGTCGTCGGTGGCGGTCATGCCGGAACCGAAGCAGCAACAGCGGCAGCCCGCATGGGCATGAACACCCTGTTGCTGACCCACAATATCGATACGCTGGGACACATGTCCTGTAATCCGGCGATCGGCGGGATCGGCAAGGGACACCTGGTCAGGGAAGTTGACGCACTCGGCGGGATCATGGCGCGTGCCATCGATCTTGGCGGGATCCAGTTCCGCACCCTCAACTCCTCCAAGGGCCCGGCAGTGCGAGCCACTCGTGCCCAGGCGGATCGCCTGCTCTACAAGGCCGTCGTTCGCCAGATGCTGGAGAACTACCCGAACCTGAAGATCTTCCAGCAGGCTTGTGACGATCTGATCATGGACGGGGATCGTGTTGCCGGTGTGGTCACCCAGAGCGGGATCCGCATCAGCGGCAAAACTGTGGTGCTGACAGTCGGTACCTTCCTGAACGGGTTGATCCACATCGGGATGGAAAACTACAAGGGCGGCCGTGCCGGGGATCCTCCCTCGATCGCCCTGGCCCAACGCCTGCGTGAACTGCCGCTGCGCATCGATCGTCTCAAGACCGGCACGCCGCCGCGCATCGATGCCCGCAGCGTCGATTTCTCCGTCATGCAGGAACAGCACGGCGACGATCCGCGTCCGGTCTTCTCGTTTATCGGCGATGCCAGCCAGCATCCCCGTCAGGTGCCCTGCTACGTCACCCACACCAACGAGCGTACCCACGAAGTGATCCGCAATAACCTGGATCGCAGCCCCATGTACGCCGGGGTGATCGAGGGGATTGGCCCGCGCTACTGCCCGTCGATCGAAGACAAGATCACCCGTTTTGCCGACAAGACGGCGCACCAGATCTTCGTCGAGCCGGAAGGCCTGACCACCCACGAACTCTATCCGAACGGGATCTCTACCAGCCTGCCGTTTGACGTGCAGGTGCAGATCGTCCGTTCCGTGCGCGGCTTCGAGAACGCCCACATCACCCGCCCCGGCTATGCCATCGAATATGATTTCTTCGATCCGCGGGATCTCAAGGCCAACATGGAGAGCAAGTGCATTCCAAATCTGTTCTTTGCCGGCCAGATCAACGGCACGACCGGCTACGAAGAGGCTGCGGCACAAGGCCTGATGGCCGGCCTGAATGCGGCCCTGCGTGCCCAGGACAAGGATCCCTGGAATCCTCGTCGGGATCAGGCCTACATGGGCGTGATGATGGACGATCTCTCCACCCTGGGGACCCGCGAGCCTTACCGCATGTTCACCAGCCGCGCCGAATACCGCCTGCTGCTGCGTGAAGACAACGCCGATATCCGCCTGACTGCCATCGGTCGCGAACTGGGTCTGGTGGATGACGAGCGCTGGAGCAAATTCAACGCCAAGATGGAACAGGTCGAGCTGGAGCGTCAGCGCATGCGTTCAACCTGGATCCACCCGCAACACCCGTCACTGGAAGCGGTCAACGCCCTGGTCAACACCCCGCTGACCCGCGAACAGAGTCTGGAAGAGCTGCTGCGCCGCCCCGAGGTGACCTACGATGCGCTGATGGCCATCGAAGGTGTCGGCCCTTCCGTGACCGATCCTGCCGCGGCTGAACAGGTTGAGATCCAGATCAAGTACGCCGGTTACATCGAGCGTCAGCACGATGAAGTGGAAAAGCAGCTGCGCAACGAGAACACCCTGCTGCCGCTGGATCTGGACTATCGCGAGGTGAACGGCCTCTCCAACGAGGTGAAAGCCAAGCTGAACGATGCCAAGCCGCAGACCATTGGTCAGGCTTCCCGCATCTCCGGCATCACCCCGGCGGCTATCTCCATCCTGCTGGTTCACCTGAAAAAACACGGCCTGCTGCGTAAAACCGCCTGAGGAATCCCATGTTGGAAAGATTGAACGGCCTGCTCAAGCAGGCCGAAATTGTTATCACCGATACCCAAAAGAGCCAACTGGTGCAGTTGGTCGAGTTGCTGCACAAGTGGAACAAGGCTTACAATCTCACCTCGGTGCGAGATCCGGACGCCATGCTGGTTAAGCATATCCTCGATAGTCTGGTGGTAAGCCCCCACTTGCACGGTGAGCGCTTCATCGACGTGGGGACCGGTCCCGGCCTGCCGGGATTGCCGCTGGCGATCATCAATCCGGACAAGCAGTTCGTCCTGCTCGACAGTCTGGGCAAGCGGATCAACTTCATCCGTCAGGTGATCCAGGAGCTGGATCTGACCAATGTGACGCCGGTCAAATCCCGGGTTGAAGAGTATCAACCCGAGGTGGGGTTTGATGGTGTACTGAGTCGGGCATTTGCCTCGCTGGAGGACATGCTGAGCTGGTGTCACCACCTGCCGTCAGAACAGGGCTGCTTCCTAGCGCTCAAGGGACAATATCCCGAGCAGGAGCTGGCCCAGTTGCCTGCCAATATCCGTCTGGTAGCCTGTCATGAGTTGCGGGTGCCGGAGCTGGAAGGCGAACGTCATCTGCTGGAATTCAAACATATCCAGCCCGAATAGGGTCGCAGTTTCATTT
Organism: Aeromonas sp. QDB11; assembly: GCF_027705265.1. Lineage (NCBI taxonomy): Bacteria > Pseudomonadati > Pseudomonadota > Gammaproteobacteria > Aeromonadales > Aeromonadaceae > Aeromonas > Aeromonas sp. QDB11. The sequence continues at coordinate 26,853 of NZ_JAPDBM010000032.1, forward strand.
AGGGGATCGTGTGGGAAAAGTCATCGCCATAGCCAACCAGAAGGGTGGAGTGGGTAAAACCACCACCTGTGTGAATCTGGCCGCCTCCCTGGCTGCCACCCGGCGCAAGGTGCTGGTGATCGATCTGGATCCGCAGGGCAATGCCACCATGGGCAGCGGTGTCGACAAGTATGACGTCGAGCGCACCGCCTATGAGCTGCTGATCGAGGATGCCCCCATCAGCGAAGTGATCATCCCTGAAACTTCCGGGGGCTATCACCTGATCGCCGCCAACGCCGACGTGACCGCGGCCGAAATCCGTCTGATGGAGTTTTTCGCCCGCGAAATCCGCCTGCGCAATGCGCTGGCCTCGGTGCGGGACAAATACGACTACGTCTTCATCGACTGCCCGCCCTCTCTCAACATGCTGACCGTGAACGCCATGGCTGCCGCCGACTCCGTGCTGGTGCCCATGCAGTGCGAATATTACGCGCTGGAGGGGCTCACCGCCCTGGTCGACACCATCAGCAAGCTGGCCGCCGTGGTCAATCCGGAGCTCAAGATCGAAGGGGTGCTGCGCACCATGTTCGATCACCGCAACCGGCTGGCCAATGATGTGTCCGATCAGCTAAAACAGCACTTCGGCGACAAAGTCTACCGCACCATCATTCCCCGCAACGTCAGACTGGCGGAGGCCCCGAGTTTCGGTGCCCCGGCCATGCACTATGACAAATCATCGGTGGGCGCCAAGGCCTACCTGGCACTGGCTGGCGAAATGCTGCGCCGCCAGGAGCAGGAGCGTCAGGCGACCATCGCAGACCGAGAGATCATATGACTCCGAAAAAACGTGGACTGGGCAAGGGGCTGGATGCCCTGCTCAGTACCAGCACGGCTGCCCGCCAGAAACAGGTGATGAGCGATCAACGTACTGAAGAGGCCATGGCCCCCACCAATCAGGGCGAGCTGCGCAAGTTGCCGGTGGAGTGGTTGCAGTCCGGCAAGTACCAGCCCCGCAAGGACATGTCCCAGGATGCACTGGAAGAGCTTGCCAACTCCATCCGCGCCCAGGGGGTGATCCAGCCCATCGTGGTACGCCCTCTTGGCGAACAATCCTTCGAAATCATCGCCGGTGAACGGCGCTGGCGCGCCTCCCAGCTGGCCCGTCTCGAGGTGGTGCCCTGCATCGTCAAGGATGTGCCCGACGAGGCCGCCGTCGCCATCGCGCTGATTGAAAATATTCAGCGGGAAGACCTCAATGCCATCGAAGAGGCGGTCGCTTTACAAAGACTGTTGACCGAATTCGAACTCACCCACCAGCAGGTGGCCGAGGCGGTGGGCAAGTCCCGCACCACGGTGACCAACCTGCTGCGCCTCAACCAGCTCAACGACGACGTGAAGCGTTTCGTCGAGCATGGCGACCTCGACATGGGTCATGCCCGTGCCCTGCTGGCCCTGAGCGGCCAGGCCCAGTCCGAACTGGCCAAGCTGGTTGCCCAGAAGGGGTTAACCGTGCGCGATACCGAGAAGCTGGTGCAAAAAGCGCTCGAACCGGCAAAAGCCAGGGTCGAACCTGCCCGTGATCCGCAGATCGGTTACCTGGAGCGCCAACTGGCAGAAAAAATTGGCAATCAGGTGCAACTTCAGCCTGGCAAGCGGGATAGCGGGAAGTTAGTAATAAGTTACGAGAATTTGTCCGATTTGGACCGTATATTGGGCTATTTTGGCGTGTCGGAATCGTGATTTTTACGCTTTTTGTAGTAATAAAACATCCATTCCTTTTGATATGGCCATAACCTTGATTTGCCGCTGAAAGCCGCAAAAATTAAGGATTTTTGTCATATTGCAATAGCTGCCCTCAAGGGTATAATTTGACCGGCTTTAAGAGCTGTTAACATGGGGTCTTCGGATCCCGATTTTTTACAGTTCTGTAATGTTCAGGGGTAGGTTGGTGAAGCAGAAATTAGCCTTGGAAGGTTTGACACTGGCCTTGGTTATGCTCGTTTGTCAGCTCATCCTGATCCTGGCGATGAGTGCCGTCTGGTTTTACCTGACTGGTGCCAGCGTCGGTTATTCCGCCCTCTACGGAGGGGGGATGTACTGGGTTCCTCAAGCCTTGTTTACTGTCTGGGTGCTGCGCCGCAAGGTGACAACCGAGAGTGTGGGCCTGGTTTTGCGGGACTTTTATGGTGGGGCTGGGATTAAGCTCATTTCGACCGCAGGTCTGTTTGCCCTGTTGTCCGGTGCGGGAGTCGAGGTCGTTACCGTCTCGTTTTTCGCCACTTATATCCTCGCCCTCGTTGTACAGTGGATGGTTTCATTCACGCTTAACAACCACTATTAGGAAAACTCATGTCTGCAACCGGAGAAGTCCTGACTCCTCAGGGATATATCTCCCACCACCTGACCCACCTTCAAGTCGGGTCCGGGTTCTGGACGGTCAATATCGACTCAATGATATTTTCCGTCGTGCTAGGCGCCCTGTTTATCCTGTTGTTCCGCAAAGTAGCCGTTAACGCTACCAGCGGTGTGCCGGGTAAGCTGCAGTGCTTTGTGGAGATGCTGGTCGAGTTTGTGAATGGTAACGTCAAAGACATCTTTCACGGTCGCAACAAGGTCATCGCACCTTTGGGGTTGACCGTGTTTGTGTGGATCTTCCTGATGAACTTCATGGATCTGATCCCCGTTGACTTTATCCCTCACGCTGCACAATTGATGGGTATTCCCTATCTGCGTGTGGTTCCCTCTGCTGACGTTAACATCACCATGTCCATGGCTTTGGGCGTGTTCTTCTTGATCCTGTACTACAGCATCAAGGTCAAGGGTATCGGCGGGTTTGTGAAGGAGCTGACGCTTCAGCCTTTCAACCACCCGGCGGCCATCCCGGTTAACCTCATCCTGGAAACTGTTACGCTGATTTCCAAACCTGTTTCTCTGGGTCTTCGACTGTTCGGCAACATGTATGCTGGCGAACTGATCTTTATCCTGATTGCGGGTTTGTTACCCTGGTGGTCACAGTGGATCCTGTCCGTGCCTTGGGCAATTTTCCACATCCTGATCATCACTTTGCAGGCATTCATTTTCATGGTTCTGACCATCGTCTATCTGTCGATGGCGCAGGAAGACCATAATTGATGCAACTCAAATAATCCTTTTTATACAATCAATTACATCTAAATAACTGGAGATCCTCATGGAAAACTTGAACATGGACCTGCTGTACATCGCTGCTGCAATGATGATGGGTCTGGCTGCTATCGGCGCTTCCATCGGTATCGGTATCCTGGGTGGCAAGTTCCTGGAAGGTGCTGCTCGTCAACCGGATCTGATCCCTGTTCTGCGTACCCAGTTCTTCATCGTAATGGGTCTGGTGGATGCGATCCCGATGATCGCCGTTGGTCTGGGTCTGTACGTGATGTTTGCGGTTGCTGGCTAAGTCGTTACGACTCTCCAGGCATAACCCATTAACTAACTTAAGAGGACATCGGCTGTGAATATCAATGCCACCCTCCTCGGCCAAGCAATTGCTTTTTTCTTCTTCGTAGTGTTTTGCATGAAGTACGTATGGCCGCCGCTGATTGCTGCCATCGAAGCCCGTCAGAAAGCTATTGCTGACGGTCTCTCTTCTGCCGAACGTGCCAAGAAAGATCTGGATTTGGCCAAGGCCAACGCCACCGATCAGCTGAAAGAAGCCAAGCTGCAGGCTGCTGAAATCATTGAACAGGCTAACAAACGTAAAGCCCAGATCATTGATGAAGCCGCCGCTGGTGCCCAATCTGAGCGGGAAAAAATCCTGGCTCAGGGCCGTGCCGAGATCGAAGCTGAACGTCATCGTGCCAAAGAAGAACTGCGTAAGCAGGTTGCTGCTCTTGCCATTGCTGGTGCAGAGAAGATCCTGGCGCGTCAAATCGACCAGGCTGCCAACAGCGACATCGTCGACAAACTGGTAGCAGAACTGTAACGGGAACGGGGCTATGTCTGAACTGACTACAATCGCTCGCCCCTACGCCAAGGCTGCTTTCGAGTTTGCCGTTGAGCACAAGGCGGTTGACCAGTGGCTGGGTATGCTCGGTTTCGCTGCGCAAGTAGCGGAAAACGAGACCATGCACAACCTGGTAAACGGCTCTGTGGCTGCCGAAGAACTGGCAAATCTGTTTGTCGGTATCTGTGGTGAGCAACTCGACGAGCATGGCCAGAACCTGATCCGGGTGATGGCCGAGAATGGTCGCTTGGGTGTGCTGCCGGCGGTCGTTGCTGAATTTGTAGCGTTCAAAGCTGAACTGGATAAAGAGGTTCAGGCTGACGTGATTTCGGCGATCGAACTGACCGACCAGCAGAAAGCCAATATTCAGGCTTCTCTGGAACAACGTCTCGCGCGCAAAGTGAAGCTGAATTGCAGCATCGATGCGTCCTTGATGGCCGGGGTGCTCATCAAGGCCGGTGATCTGGTAATCGACGGCACAGTCCGCGGTAAGCTGGATCGCATGGCTGACGCGCTGCAATCTTGATTGGGGTATTAGAGCATGCAACTGAATTCCACTGAAATCGCCGAGCTGATCAAGCAGCGCATTGCGCAGTTTGATGTAAAAAGCGAAGCGCGTAACGAAGGTACTATCGTCTCTGTGAGCGACGGTATCATTCGTATTCACGGCCTGGCCGATGCCATGCAGGGTGAGATGATCGAGCTGCCGGGCAACCGCTACGCTCTGGCATTGAACCTGGAGCGTGACTCCGTCGGTGCGGTGATTATGGGTTCCTATGACGGTCTGTCAGAAGGAATGAAAGTAAAAGGTACTGGCCGTATTCTGGAAGTGCCGGTAGGTCGTGGTCTGTTGGGCCGGGTGCTGAACACCTTGGGTCAGCCGATCGACGGTAAAGGTCCGATCGACAACGACGGCTTCTCGCCGATCGAAGTGATCGCACCGGGCGTTATCGAGCGTAAGTCTGTTGACCAGCCGGTCCAGACCGGTCTGAAAGCCATCGATGCCATGATCCCTATCGGTCGTGGCCAGCGTGAGCTGATCATCGGTGACCGTCAGGTTGGTAAGACCGCCATCGCGATCGACACCATCATCAACCAGAAAGATTCCGGCATTAAGTGTGTCTACGTTGCGATTGGCCAGAAGGCCTCCACCATCGCCAACGTGGTGCGCAAGCTGGAAGAGCACGGTGCCCTGGCCAACACCATCGTGGTCGTTGCCTCTGCCTCCGAAGCGGCTGCCCTGCAGTACCTGGCTCCGTATGCCGGTTGCTCCATGGGTGAGTACTTCCGTGACCGCGGTGAAGACGCGCTGATCATCTATGATGACCTGTCCAAACAGGCCGTAGCTTATCGCCAGATCTCCCTGCTGCTGCGCCGTCCGCCAGGACGTGAAGCTTACCCGGGTGACGTTTTCTATCTGCACTCCCGTCTGCTGGAGCGTGCTGCTCGCGTGAACGCCGAGTACGTAGAGAAGTTCACCAATGGTGCCGTGAAAGGCCAGACCGGTTCTCTGACCGCGCTGCCAATCATCGAAACCCAGGCCGGTGACGTTTCTGCGTTCGTTCCGACCAACGTGATCTCCATCACCGATGGTCAGATCTTCCTGACTTCACAGCTGTTCAACTCCGGTATTCGTCCGGCGGTTGACCCGGGTATCTCCGTATCCCGTGTAGGTGGTGCAGCCCAGACCAAGATCGTCAAGAAGCTGTCCGGTGGTATCCGTACCGCACTGGCCCAGTATCGCGAACTGGCGGCATTCGCCCAGTTCTCTTCCGATCTGGACGATGCGACTCGCAAGCAGCTGGATCACGGTGTGAAAGTGACCGAGCTGATGAAGCAGAAGCAGTACTCTCCGCTGAGCGTGGCTCACCAGTCTCTGGTGCTGTTCGCCGCCGAGAAAGGCTATCTCTCCGATGTCGAGCTGAACAAGATCGTCGACTTCGAAGCCGCTCTGCTCTCTTACGCCAATACCCAGCATGCCGAGCTGATGGCTGAAATCAATGCCAAGGCCGACTACAACGACGCGATCGTTGGCAAGCTGACTGCGTTGCTGGATGACTTCAAGGCAACCCAGACCTGGTAAGCGTGTGTGGCAGCGCGAGCTGCCACCTGATGGAGAGTAAGAGATGGCCGGCGCAAAAGAGATACGTAACAAGATCGGGAGTGTGAAAAACACTCAGAAGATCACCGGCGCTATGGAAATGGTGGCAGCAAGCAAAATGCGCCGTGCGCAGGAACGCATGTCTGCCAGCCGTCCGTACGCTGAAACCATGCGCAAGGTGATCGGCCATATCGCTCAGGGGAACTTGGAATACAAGCACCCCTACCTCATCGAACGTGAGGTCAAGCGAGTGGGTTACATCGTCGTCTCCACCGACCGTGGCCTGTGTGGCGGTTTGAACATCAACCTGTTCAAGGCTGCCCTCAATGATATGAAGCAATGGAGCGCGAAAGGTGCCAAGGTTGACCTGGCACTGATCGGTAACAAGGCCTCCAACTTCTTTGAACGGCACGGCGCCAAGGTGAAAGCTCACGTCGCAGGACTGGGCGATAACCCGAGCGTCAATGACCTGATTGGTTCAGTCAAGGTCATGCTGAAGGCTTACGACAACGGTGAGATTGACAAGCTGTATCTGGTGTACAACAAGTTCGTCAACACCATGGTGCAGCAACCACGGGTCGATCAACTGCTGCCTTTGCCCGTAACTGAAGACAGCAAGCTCGCCAAGAAACACCACTGGGATTACCTCTATGAGCCGGATCCCAAGCAACTGCTGGATACCCTGCTGATTCGCTATGTCGAATCCCAGGTGTACCAGGGGGTAGTGGAAAACTTGGCAAGTGAACAGGCAGCCCGAATGGTTGCCATGCAAGCCGCGACTGACAACGCCGGTAACCTGATTAACGATCTGCAACTGGTATACAACAAGGCCCGTCAGGCCAGTATTACCCAGGAGCTGACAGAGATCGTATCCGGTGCTGCTGCGGTGTAAGGCAAGGGTTATCAAAGGTTTAGAGGATTTGACATGAGTAACGGTTTCATCGTCCAAATCATCGGCGCTGTGGTGGACATCGAGTTCCCGCAGGATGCCGTGCCCCAGGTGTACGATGCACTGAAGGTCGTTAGCGAAGGTCAAGGCCAGGGTCTGGTGCTGGAAGTTCAGCAACAGATCGGTGGCGGCGTCGTTCGTTGCATCACCATGGGCTCCTCCGACGGTCTGCGTCGTGGGTTGGAAGTAGTGAATAGCGGTAAATCCATCCAGGTTCCGGTCGGTACTGCGACTCTGGGTCGGATCATGAACGTACTGGGCGAGCCAATCGACGAAAAAGGTCCGATCGGTGAAGAAGAGTGCTGGTCTATCCACCGCGCTGCCCCCAGCTACGAAGATCAGTCCAACAGCAACGATCTGCTGGAGACCGGCATCAAGGTTATCGACCTGGTATGCCCGTTCGCCAAGGGTGGTAAAGTGGGTCTGTTCGGTGGTGCCGGTGTAGGCAAAACCGTAAACATGATGGAGCTGATCCGTAACATCGCAATCGAACACAGTGGTTACTCTGTGTTTGCCGGTGTAGGTGAGCGTACCCGTGAGGGTAACGACTTCTACCACGAGATGATGGAGTCCAACGTACTGGACAAAGTATCTCTGGTTTACGGTCAGATGAACGAGCCGCCCGGAAACCGTCTGCGCGTTGCGCTGACCGGCCTGACCATGGCCGAGAAGTTCCGTGACGAAGGTCGTGACGTGCTGTTCTTCGTGGACAACATCTACCGTTACACCTTGGCCGGTACTGAAGTATCCGCACTGCTGGGCCGTATGCCTTCCGCAGTAGGTTACCAGCCGACTCTGGCCGAGGAGATGGGTGTTCTGCAAGAACGTATCACCTCCACCAAGACCGGTTCCATAACCTCCGTACAGGCCGTTTACGTGCCTGCGGATGACTTGACTGACCCGTCTCCGGCGACCACCTTCGCTCACCTGGATGCGACTGTTGTACTGTCCCGTCAGATCGCGGCACTGGGTATCTACCCGGCCGTTGACCCGCTGGACTCTACCTCTCGTCAGCTGGATCCGCTGGTGGTTGGCAAAGAGCACTACGAGACCGCTCGTGGCGTTCAAACCGTACTGCAGCGCTACAAAGAGCTGAAGGACATCATCGCCATCCTGGGTATGGATGAACTGTCAGAAGAAGACAAACTGACCGTAGCCCGTGCCCGTAAGATCGAGCGTTTCCTGTCCCAGCCGTTCTTCGTAGCAGAAGTGTTTACCGGTTCTCCGGGTAAATACGTGCCGCTGAAAGAGACCATTCGTGGTTTCCAGGGCATCCTGAAAGGCGAGTATGACGATCTGCCCGAGCAGGCGTTCTACATGGTTGGCGGTATCGACGAAGTCGTCGAGAAATCCAAGAAACTGTAAGCCTCGACAGGAGGGCCCATGGCAGAGATGATCTCCTTTCACCTGGACGTGGTGAGCGCCGAAGGAAAACTGTTTTCCGGTCGCGTGCAAACTGCTCAGGTATCAGGCTCCGAAGGTGAGTTGGGTCTCCGCCACGGTCATGCTCCGTTGCTGACTGCCATCAAGCCGGGCCTGGTCCGCTTGGTGAAGCAGAACGGAACTGAAGAGGTGCTGTACATCTCCGGCGGCATGCTGGAAGTACAACCTGAATCCGTGACCGTGCTGGCGGACACCGCGATTCGTGCTGACGACTTGGATGAGGCGAAAGCCCAGGAAGCCAAGCGCGCAGCCGAAGAGCGGATCCACAGCTCCCATGGTGATATCGACTACGCCCAGGCCGCTACCGAGCTGGCCAAGGCGATGGCTCAACTGCGAGTCATCGATATCGTCAAAAAGAATTACCGCTAATAACGGTGATGTAAAAAGCGACCTTCGGGTCGCTTTTTTTTTACCCGTTCGATAGACTCCGCCGAGTATTTCCACACAAGTTCAAGGTCGAAGTCATGTCTCTCAACGTCGTGATCCTGGCGGCGGGTAAAGGTACCCGCATGCGTTCCGTTCTGCCCAAGGTACTGCACCCGGTAGCCAACAAACCCATGGTTTCCCATGTGATCGATACCGCCCGTCAGGTCGGTGCCGAGCAGCTGCATCTGGTCTATGGCCACGGTGCCGAGCTGCTGAAAGAGCGGATCGTCGCTGCCGATGTCAACTGGGTGCTGCAGGCGCAGCAGCTGGGGACCGGTCATGCCGTCGCCCAGGCCATCCCGTTCTGGAAGGATGAAGACGACGTGCTGGTGCTGTACGGCGATACCCCGCTGATCCAGCCAGAGACTCTGCAACGACTGCTGGCTGCCAAGGCAAGCGATGGCATGGCACTGCTGACCGTGGTGCTGGACAACCCCACCGGCTATGGCCGCATCGTCCGTGAAAACGGTCAGGTGGTCGGCATCGTCGAGCAGAAAGATGCCAACGCCGAGCAGCTGACCATCCGCGAAGTGAACACCGGCGTGCTGGTGGCCAACGGCGGCCAGCTGCGCAGCTGGCTGTCGCGTCTGGACAACAAGAATGCCCAGGGCGAGTTCTACCTGACCGACGTGATCGCCATGGCGCACGGCGATGGCTGCCCGATCGCGGCGGTCCATCCGGAGCGTGCCGCCGAGGTGGAAGGGGCCAACAACCGTGTCCAGCTGGCTGCCCTTGAGCGCAGCTACCAGCAGATGCAGGCCGAGAAGCTGATGATCGCCGGTGCTACCCTGATCGACCCGGCCCGCTTCGATCTGCGCGGAACCCTGGAAATCGGGGAAGAGGTAGTGATAGACGTCAACGTCATCATCGAAGGCAAGGTCGTCTTGGGCAATCATGTGCGTATCGGTGCCGGTGCTGTGTTGAAGGATTGCGTCATTGGCGATCACACCGAAGTGAAGCCCTACTCCATCGTCGAAGGGGCTCAGGTGGCGGATCAATGTTCGGTCGGCCCGTTTGCCCGTCTGCGTCCTGGCGCCGTGCTGGAGCAGGATGCCCACGTCGGCAACTTCGTCGAGATGAAGAAGGCCCGTCTGGGGGTTGGTTCCAAGTGTGGTCACCTCACCTATCTGGGGGATGCCGAGGTGGGTGCCAAGGTGAATATCGGTGCCGGTACCATCACCTGCAACTACGACGGCGTGAACAAGTTCCAGACCATCATCGAGGATGATGTGTTTGTCGGTTCCGATACCCAGCTGGTGGCGCCGGTGCGCATCGGCAAGGGTGCAACCCTGGGGGCGGGTTCCACCATCACCAAGGATGTGGCCGAGAACGAGCTGGTGATCACCCGGGTGCCCCAGCGCCACATCAAGAACTGGGCTCGCCCGGTCAAGAAGAAGTGATGCCCGATCAATAAAATAGAACCGGCGCCTGATGGCGCCGGTTTTTTTTTGGACTTATCACTTATGGCTGGGGTCACTGGTCGATGGCTGGGGGGCCGCCCATGTGGTGGTGGGGGCGCTGTAGTCCATCACCTGATACCAGTCGAGCTTGCGGGTCAGCATCATGATCAGTGCCAGGGTGGCGAACAGCAGCAAGGCTCCGAGCAGCAAGGCGATCTCTTCGGCCTGCAGCAGGCTGTAGAGGATGGCATAGACCAGCCCGAGCAGTGCCGCGAAACCTATCCCCTGCTTCGGGCCGCCCAGTACATGGCTCAGATAGAAGCCGTTGAGCAGCACACTGGCCAGTGCGGCCACCAGATAGGCCCAGCCAAAACCGAGGTGTTCAGTCAGCGCCAGCAGCACCAGATAGAAGATGGCCAGCCCCATGCCCACCAGCGCGTACTGGATCGGGTGAACCCGTAGCCCCTTGAGCAGCTCGAACATGAAGAAGCTGATAAAGGTGAGGCCGATAAACAGCAGGGCATATTTGGCCGCCCGCTCGTTGAGCTGATAGTGATCCACCGGCTGCACCAGACTGACGCTGAAGGTGGAGAGATTGCTATCGCCCCCGTTCATCATCCGGTTGAAGCGGGTCTCCATGTCGCTGGCGAACCAGCTGGTTTGCCAGCTGGCCTCAAACCCTTGTTGACTCAGGGTGCGACTGCCCGGCAGAAAGTCGCCGATGAAGTTGGGATGGGGCCAGTTGCCCGCCAGCAGCAGGGTGCTCTCCTTGCCCAGCGGCACTATGTCGAGGGCGTTCATCCCCTGCAGATTCAGCTCCAGATGAAAGGTGCCATCCTGTTGCGGCAGGCTGTCGAGCGGGGCATGGATACCCGCCAGCGCATCACCGAGGCGGGCGCCGGGGGCAAACGGGATCCGCTGTGTGCCGAGTTGCAGTTCGGGGACGCTGTTGATGCCGCGGGCATCGGAGAGCACCAGGCTCAGGTAGGGTTTGCCCGCCACCAGCTCGGCCGCTTCATCAAGCGGTGGGGTCGCGTTATCCAGCTGACTCTGTCTGGTAGGCAGGCGGCCGGAGAGGGTGAGCCGGGTCTGATAGACTTGCGCCTGATAGATGCCTAGCTTGCGCGGGGTGACCTCCATGTTGGCCTTGATATCCAGCTGCTCCGGCAGCAGGTAGCGATAGATCTGCTCCTGTCGGACGAAGCGCTTGCCCTCCTGTTCGACCGTGACCGCGCGGGTATAGGGCTGCACCAGGATGGGCCCCATCAGTCGTTGCGGGCCGCTGCTGCTGGCCATTATGCTGTGGATGGCCTGACTGCGGTAAGCCTGACGCTCCCGGTTCAGCTCCATGATGGATTGCACCGGTACCATCAACAGCAAGCTGAGCAACAGCAGCAGAAAGATCTTGTGGGTGAATATCTGTTTGACCATGACACGTCTCCTTGTTGGATAGAGCTAGTCTGTCGACCGGACGTGAAGGGGGGATGGGCTTGTGTGAAGTGGTGGTGAAGGGAGATAAAAAAAAACCGGCATTGCGCCGGTTTCTGGAGGAATTACAGGGTCTTCAGCTTCCCGGGCAGGGCGGCCAGCACCTCTTCTTTCGCCTTGAGGGAGGCGAACTGCTTGCCGGGCTTTTGCACCACGGTATGGACGAAGATCAGCTGCTTGCCCGGTTTGCTGGCCCAGCCGACGAACCAGCCGATCTGCTGATCGCGGTTGAGGCTGCCATCCAGCTTCTTCGGGTAGCCCATGCCGGTCTTGCCGTGGATCTGCCAGCCGTCGATCTCGCTCACCTTGAGGATATTGGCGGTATACTGCAGGGTCTGCGCCGAGACCGGCAGCTTGCCGCTCACCATCTTGCCGAGGAAGCGGGCCTGCTCCTCCGGGCTTATGGCGAGGCTGGAGCTGAGCCAGGCCTGGGTCAGGCCGTCATGCTTGCCCGGATTGCCGGAGAGATCCCGGTTGCCGTAGTCGAAGCGGTCGACGTACTGCTGGAAGCGTTCCATCCCCAGCCATTCGGTGATCTGCTGGGAGAACCAGACCACCGAGTAGGTTTCCCAGCGGCGCGGCGTGGTGGTTTCGCGCCAGGCGGGCAGCCAGTCGTCGTAACCCGGTTTGAAGGGCAGCGCCGGATGCTCTTCATCCACCAGAAAACCGCTGTCGTAACCCATCAGCGCCAGCGGGATCTTGAAGGTAGACGCGGGCGGCAGCTGGCTGGAGCAATCCCCTTCGCTGGAGAGGGTCTGGCCGTTGCCGTCAGCATAGAGAAAACAGCCGCTGGCGGCGGAGGCGGGCAGAGCGGCGAGTAGACCGGCAGCCAGCAGGCTGGAGAGAAGCAGGCGGGACATAGCATTTCCTTGAGCAAATGGATGAGGCTAATCAATAAGATAAGGCGGCAGTTTAACGCCGCTTTGTGTGGTGAATGTGAAGTGGCGGGGAGGTGACTAGGCGAACGGTAGCCAGAGTTCCGCCAGCGCGCCACCTTCCGGCCGGTTGCTCAGGGTCAGGCGGCCGCCATGCTGGTGGGCCACCTCATGGGCGAAGCTGAGCCCCAGACCGCTGCTCTTGCCCTTGTCCGGCCGTGGCAGGGAGTAGAAGCGCTCGAAGATGCGCGGCAGGGCGTAGTCGGGAATGCCGGGGCCGCTGTCGGTGACCCGAAAACAGTAGCCCTCCTCCTGCTGGCTGCCGCTCAGGGTGACCTGCCCGTTGGCGGGAGAGAAGTCGATGGCGTTATCCAGCAGGTTGCCGATGGCCTGCTCCACCAACAGCGGGTCCCACTTCTGTTTCGGTGCGCTGGCCAGCTCGGCCACCAACTCAACCTGACGGCGCTGGGCGATGATCTGGCGAGCATCGAGGGTGCGCTTGCCCAGTTTTGCCGGTTCCACCGACTGGCGATCCAGCCCCTGCCCCGACTCCAGTCGTGCCAGTTGCAGCATTCGCTCGATCAGCTGCTGCATGCGCGCGGTTTCCAGATTGATGTTGCCGATAAAGCGTTTGGCCACCTCGGGGGGCGGTGTTTCGGCCAAAATCTCCCCAGCCCCGCGAATGGCAGCCAGCGGGCTCTTCAGCTCGTGGGTCAGGCTGTGGACGTAGTCCTCGATGTAGCGCTTGCCATCGAGCTGGTGGCGCATGGTTTCCAGCGAGCGGCCGAGCCGATCCAGTTCGACGGTGTGCAGCCGTGGCAGCGGTGCCGCCTCCCCCTTGCTGACCGAGTCGGCGTAGTGCACCAGCTTGCCGATGGCGCGGTTGAGCCACCATACCAGCAGGCTGCCGATCAGCAGCGAGATGAGCAGCATCTGGCCGCCGGCCCGCAGCAGCTCCTGTTCCCCGCGCTCGATTGCTGGCATCAGGGTGCGATTGGGTTTGGCGACGGTGAGGGAGCCGATGATCTCGGCCCCTTCCCGCAGTGGCGCCGCCACATACATGGTCGAACTGGCTGCATCGTCGGGATCGGTGCGGGTGCTGCGGGCGCCATACTGGCCGCGCAGGGTGCGGTAGACATCGTTCCAGCGGGAATAGTCCTTGCCCAGATCTGTGCCGTCGGAGTCGTAAATCACCATGCCCTGCCGGTCAGTGACATAGATGCGGTACTCCGCCTGCTGTTTGAGGTGGCCGTCGATCATTGCATTGATGGGATTCTGGTTGAGGCGGGCGAAGGCGCTGGCCAACCGCCCGTTCATCATATTGCCCTCTTGCAGATCATCCAGCGCCAGCGGCGCCAGCAGCTGGGTCATGTCCACCAGGGTATCCTCGGTGGCGCTGCGCACCCCGGGTTTGATCTCCTCGACGAAGATCTCCAGCACGAACCAGGCGGCCAGCGCGAAGATCAGCAGCAGGCCGCACAGCAGTTGCAGCCCGAGTCTCATGCCAGCTCCAGGCTGTAGCCCAACCCGCGGTGGGTGAGGATCAGGTTGGCCTCGGGATCATGCTCGCGCAGCTTGGCGCGGATGGTCTTGATATGGGTATCGACGGTGCGATCCAGACTCTCCTCGGCATCCTGCCACACCAGATCCATCAGCTGCTGGCGCGAGTAGACCCGCCCCGGCGCCAGCATCAGGGTCTTGAGCAGCAGATATTCGTAGCGGGTGAGGGCCAGCGGTTGGCCGCGAAAATGGATGCGGGCCCGCTCCTCATCCAGCACCAGCAGGGCGCTGGGTTGGGGGGCGACGGGTTGGCTGCGGCGCAGGATGACCCTCACCCGGGCGCACACTTCCCGGGGCGAGAAGGGTTTGGCCACATAGTCGTCGGCACCGATCTCCAGCCCGATCAGCCGGTCTATCTCCTCGCTGCGGGCGGTGAGGAACATCAGGGGTATATCGGTCAGCGCCCTCACCTGCTTGCAGAGCTCGAAGCCGCTGATGTCGGGCAACCCCACATCGAGGATCAGGAAGTCGGGTCGCGTCTGTTCCAGTCGTGTCAGCAACTGTTGGCCCAGCATGAACCACTCCACCTCGAACCCGTCGGTCTGCAGGGCGTAAATCAGGGTGTCGGCGATGCTGGCCTCATCCTCCACCAGCCAGATGACTCTCTTTTGCATGGCATCCTCGTCGCAAATTGGCCCCCCATTCTGGCATCGAACCAAATCGGATCCTATTTGCTGTTTTATTTTTCCGAAAAAGAGGCTAACATTTCGATGTTCTTTCGAATCGAAACTTAAAAATGACCAAACGTAATACTCAACAACGCCGCCACACCATAGTGACCCTGGTACAAGAGCAGGGTGAAGTGAGTGTCGATGCCCTCGCCAAACACTTTTCTACCTCCGAAGTGACCATCCGTAAAGATCTGGCCGTGCTGGAGACCGGCGGTCTGCTGCTGCGCCGTTACGGTGGTGCCGTCCCCTTGCCGAGCGAGATGGTGGTCGAGGTCAACCCCGAACAAGTTTCGAACCGAAAGTTAGCCATTGCCCGTGCGGCGGCCGAGCGGCTGCGTGATCACAACCGCGTCATCATCGACAGCGGCAGCACCACCAGCGCCATGATCCCCATGCTGGGCAACAAGCGCGGCCTCATCGTGATGACCAACTCCCTCAACGTGGCCGGTGCCCTGCGGGAGCTGGAGAACGAACCAACTCTGCTGATGACCGGTGGCACCTGGGACCCTCACTCCGAATCCTTTCAGGGTCAGGTGGCGGAACAGGTGCTGCGCTCCTACGACTTCGACCA
Source organism: Aeromonas sp. QDB11 (assembly GCF_027705265.1). Taxonomy (NCBI): domain Bacteria; kingdom Pseudomonadati; phylum Pseudomonadota; class Gammaproteobacteria; order Aeromonadales; family Aeromonadaceae; genus Aeromonas; species Aeromonas sp. QDB11. The sequence goes on from NZ_JAPDBM010000032.1 coordinate 42,295, forward strand.
GCTCTTTATCGGTGCCGATGGCATCGACCCGGAGCGTGGCACCACCACCTTCAACGAGCTGGTGGGCTTGTCGCGGGTCATGGCCGAGGTGTCGCGGGAGGTCATTGTGATGGTCGAGTCGGAAAAGATCGGCCGCAAGATCCCCAATCTCGAACTGCCCTGGTCGAGCATCCATACCCTGGTGACCGACGAGGGGCTGGCCAGCGAGGCCAGAGAACAGATTCAAGCCCAGGGGGTGACGCTTATCTGCGCCCCCGTCAGTCACTGACAGTCAGCCTGCTGACCTCGAGCTCTGAACCATCCAACTGATTTTTTTTTACGATTTGCATCTCAAGGAGAAGTGTATGTGTGGCATCGTCGGGGCTGTTGCCCAACGTGATGTGGCTGAAATTCTGGTAGAAGGCCTGCGTCGTCTGGAGTACCGCGGTTATGACTCCGCCGGTGTGGCCGTGTTCAGCGCCAACCAGCCGCTGCAGCGGGTGCGCCGTCTGGGCAAGGTGGCCGAGCTGGCCAAGGCGCTCGATGAGCAGTCCGTCCATGGTGGTACCGGCATCGCCCATACCCGCTGGGCCACCCACGGCGAGCCTTCCGAGCGCAACGCCCACCCCCACGTCTCCGAGCATATCGTGGTGGTGCACAACGGCATCATCGAGAACCACGAAGAGCTGCGGGAAGAGTTGAAGGCGCTGGGCTATGTGTTCAGCTCCGACACCGACACCGAGGTGATTGCCCATCTGGTCCATCACGAGCTGAAGAGCGCCCCCAGCCTGCTGGTCGCCATGCAGATTGCGGTGAAGCAGCTGCGCGGTGCCTACGGTACCGTGGTGATGGACAGCCGCGATGACAGCCGCGTGGTGGTTGCCCGCTCCGGTTCACCGCTGGTGATCGGCCGTGGTATCGGTGAGAACTTCATCGCCTCCGATCAGATGGCGCTGCTGCCGGTGACCCGCCGTTTCATCTTCCTGGAAGAGGGTGATGTGGCCGAGGTGACCCGCCGCGACGTACACATCTTCGATACCAACGGCAACGCCGTGGTGCGCGAGGAGCAGGAGTCCGAGCTCTCCCACGATGCCGGTGACAAGGGCGAATACCGCCACTACATGCTCAAAGAGATCTACGAGCAGCCCAAAGCCATCACCAATACCCTGGAAGGGCGTCTGGGCAGCGATCACGTGGTGGTCGAATCGTTCGGCAACGGTGCCCGCGCCATCTTCGACAAGGTCGAGCACGTGCAGATCGTCGCCTGTGGCACCTCCTACAACTCCGGCATGGTGGCCCGCTACTGGTTCGAAGAGATCGCTGGCGTCTCCTGCGATGTGGAGATCGCCTCCGAGTTCCGCTATCGCAAATCGGTGGTGCGCCCCAACAGCCTGCTGGTGACCCTCTCCCAGAGTGGCGAGACCGCCGATACCCTGGCGGCGCTGCGTCTGGCCAAAGAGTCCGGCTACATGAGTTCGCTGGCTATCTGCAACGTGCCGGGCTCTTCGCTGGTGCGTGAATCGGATCTGGCCTTCATGACCCGTGCCGGTGCCGAAATCGGCGTGGCCTCCACCAAGGCGTTCACCACCCAGCTGGCTGGTCTGCTGATGCTGGTGGCCTCGGTTGGTCACTGCCGTGGCAACCTGAGCGCTGCCGCCGAGGCCGAACTGGTCAAGGCGCTGCAAGCTCTGCCGCTGCGCATTAAAGAGAGCCTGGCGCTGGCCAAGGATATCGAAACCCTGGCCGAAGAGTTTGCCGACAAGCAGCACAGCCTGTTCCTCGGCCGTGGCAGCCAGTACCCCATCGCCATGGAAGGGGCGCTCAAGCTCAAGGAGATCTCCTACATCCACGCCGAAGCCTATGCCGCCGGTGAACTGAAGCACGGCCCGCTGGCGCTGATCGATGCCGAGATGCCCATCATTGTGGTGGCACCGAACAACGATCTGCTGGAGAAGCTCAAGTCCAACGTGGAAGAGGTGCGCGCCCGTGGCGGTATCCTTTACGTGTTCGCCGATGCCGATACCGGCTTCAAGAGCGACGAGACCATGCGAGTCATGAACCTCAACCATGTGGAAGAGGTGATCGCCCCCATCGTCTATACCGTGCCGCTGCAGCTGCTCTCCTATCACGTCGCCCTCATCAAGGGCACCGACGTCGATCAGCCGCGCAACCTGGCAAAATCGGTGACCGTTGAGTAAGTCACTCTCTGATAAGTCACTTTCTGAAATGAAAAAGAGCCGCAATTGCGGCTCTTTTTGTTTCGGCTGAGGGTTACGACAGCCGCAGGTTGGTAATGGTCACCTCGTCGAGGGAGGGCACTATGATGCCGCTGGTGATCCCCTTGGCGATGGCCTGACTGCGGTTCTTCGAGTCGGTTTTGTTGGTCACCTGGGTCAGGTGAAAGTTGACCGTCCGCTCACTGATCCCGAGGATGGTGGCGATCTCCCAGGAGGTCTTGCCCTCGCTGGCCCAGAACAGGCACTCCTTCTCCCGATCCGACAGTTCGGTCAGGTATTTCATCATATCCGGTCTGCTTTTGATCAGTTGCAGTGCGGAGTTGAAGATGTAGCTGGCGCAGAACGATAGCAGCGGGACATTTTCAAACATCAGGTCGGAGTTGGATTTCTCCTTGGTGATGAATGACAGGATGCCGTGCTCCCCCTGCGGGGTGTGCAGCGGAAAGGAGACACCATTGCGCACTCCGAAATCGGCCGCCAGGTTCATCACGTCGCGGCTGGCGCTGGGCAGCCAGGGCGAGTCGCAGTCGAGCTTGTTCCAGAAAATCGGCTGGGTCTGTTTCAGCCCCAGATAGACCACCGGATCCTGGGTCAGATACTGGTTTTCGCTATAGGCGTCAAACCAGGTGGTCGGACAGTTGTTGAACAGTGCCACGTGGGATTTTTGCATGCTGATGGGGAAAATAATCAGCAGCCGAAAGTAATCAAAGCCCATTTGATGACTGAAGCGCTCCAGCAGTTGCTGGATATCGCTGGTTTTTGTTGCCTTGGTGAACTGGTCTATATGTTCCCAGATCGCATCGTTGAGCATTACTTTCTCCTTTTTCGATCTCTATCACACTGATCGAAAAGATTTTTTCTCGTTATTTATATTTGTGCGGTGGCTATTGGCGCCACTTATTCCGTGCGTGCTTAAAAATTATCCTGTTTTTGTGCATAAAGGCCAAGGAAATCCTCTCGTTGCCAGTCTGCGCTGCATTTGAGATAATGATAATAGTTATCATTAATAAGATGTATTTCAATGAACAAGTTATGGGGTGTGGCCCTGCTGCCACTGTCAGTCCACTTTGCTGCCATCGGGGATGAGCTGGTTGCTCCCGCCCTCAAGAACAGCATAGCTGCCGGGAAAGCCTCTCAGCAGCGGGTGGAAAAAGCCGCCGATGCCGCCGTTGCCGCACGACTGGAGCTGCAAAATGCCCAGCTGCAACTACGCGACCTCGAAGCCTACAACCGCTACATGCAATCTCTGGTGGCCGATCAGCAAAATGAGCTGGGTAAATTGAGCCAGCAGCTGGAAGCGGTGCAAGAGACCCGTCAGGGCTTGATCCCGCTGATGCTGCAGATGCAGGCAGATCTGGAACAGCTGGTGCAAAACGACATCCCGCTGCGCAAGGAGGATCGTCTGGCGCGGGTTGCACAGTTGAAAGTGACGCTAGCCCGCGCCGACGTGAGCGAGGCGGAGAAATTCCGCCAGCTGCTGCAGGCCTATCAGATCGAAGCCGAATATGGCAGTCGGATGGATAGCTATTCTGCCGAGCTGGAGCTGGATGGTGCACCGCGTCGGGTTGATGTGTTGGCACTCGGTCGGGTCTCCCTGCTGGCGATGACTGCCGATCGCAGTCAGGCATGGCGCTGGTCTGCCGAGGCGAAGCAGTGGCAAGCCCTCGATAGCCAGTGGCTCTCCCCCATCGCCGAGGCGATGGATGTGGCCGCCGACAAGAAAGTTCCCCAGTTGCTCAATGTCCCCCTCTCTGTCAGCCGTAGTCAGGAGGCCCAATCATGAGAGTCACCATGAAGTGGTTCCCCCTCCTTATTGCCCTCTCCTGCGGTGCCAACGTCGCTGTCGCCGATGAGTGGCAGCAGCAGGAACAGGCTCGTGAGCAGCAGGCTCAGCAAGATCTGGCGACCGTTGCCAAGGAGCTCGGCACTGCCCGCGCCAGACTGACCGAGGCCCAGCGCCTGAGCAAGGAGCTGGCCAGCCAGTTCGCCAGCAACGAGAAGCAACTGGTCGAACTCAACGCCCAGTGGGAGCAAGCCTCCGGCGACATGAACGAGATCTTCGCGGTCACCCGTCAGGGCGCCAGCGATGCAGTCAAGCTGCTGAGCGAATCCGCCGTTGAGGGTCAGTACCCGGAGCGTCTCGCCCCGCTGAAAGCCATGGCACAGGATAAACAGGTGCCGGATCGCGCCGCCCTCGCCTTGCTGCCCGTCACTCTGCTGCAAGAGATCCGCGAATCTGGCCGGATTGCTCAGTTCAACGGCAAGGTGCTCGATGCCCAGGGGGCTGCCAGCGAGCAGCCGCTGACCCGGGTTGGCAGTTTTGCCCTGCTGGGGAGCGACGGCTTCCTGCAACCGACAGCCGAGGGCTTGAGCCCGGTACTGGGGCTGCCCGGTAGCGTGCTCTCTGCCGTTGCGGCTTATCAGGGTCAGGAAGGGGAAGCGCTGCCGCTGGATCCTGCTCATGGCGCTCTGCTGGCGATGTTGGCGCAGGCGCCCACCTTCTGGCAGCAGGTACAGCAAGGTGGTCAGGTTGGTGCCATTATCGTGCTGCTGGCCGCCATCGGTTTGGGAATTGCGGCGGTACGGCTGTGGAGCCTCTCCCGTGAGCTGGGTCGGGTTCGTCGCCAGCTCAAGAGCGGCGAGTACCATGCCGACAATGCCCTCGGTCGAGTGCTGACGGTAGCTGACAAGCATCCCGAGCTGAGCATGGAGACCCTCGAACTGCGTCTTGATGAGGCAATCCTGCAGGAGACCCCTCGCATGGAGCGCGGCATCGGCATGGTCAAGGTGATCGCGGCCATCGCCCCCATGCTGGGTCTGCTCGGAACTGTGACCGGGATGATCGGCACCTTCCAGGCCATCACCCAGTTTGGCACCGGCGATCCCAAGATCATGGCGGGCGGCATCTCCATGGCGCTGGTCACCACGGTACAGGGTCTGGTTGCGGCCATCCCGCTGATCCTGGCTCACAGCCTGCTGCAATCGCGCTTCACCGAGCTTTCCAATGTGCTGGAGCAGCAGGTGGCCGGCATTCTGGCCGAGCGCGCCGAGAGCAATCACGGCGGGATGGAGCGAGCAGCATGATGCTCGACATCTGGCAACAGCTGCAGAGCTTCATGGGCCGTGGCGGCCCGGTGCTCTGGGTCATTCTGGCCCTGCTGGTGCTGATGTGGATTTTGATGATCGAGCGGCTGCTCTACCTCAATCTGGGTTTCGGCCCGTTGCAGCAACAGCTGCTCGGTCGCTGGCAGGCGCGCAGCGAGCGCCACAGCTGGCACGCCAGGGCGATCCGCAGCCGCTGGCTGGCACAGGCGGAGCTGGAACTGAACCGTCATCTGATCTTCATCCGCACCCTGGTGGTGCTCTGCCCCATGCTGGGGTTGCTGGGCACAGTGACCGGCATGATCGGCGTATTCGATGCGTTGGCCGCGGCCAACCGCTTTAACCCGGAGAGCATGGCGGGCGGGATCTCCCGCGCCACCATCCCCACCATGGCAGGCATGGTGGTGGCGCTCTCCGGCGTGTTGTTACTCAGTCGGCTCGAGAGTCAGGCCAAGCGTGCGCTGGCCAAGACCCGGGACGGCCTGCGAGAAGAGAAGGTAATGCAATGAGACGGCAATCCAAACGCCAGCGTGACGAAGTGCAGATCGACATGACCCCCATGCTGGATATCGTGTTCATCATGCTGATCTTCTTTATTGTCACCACCTCTTTCGTGCGCGAAGCCGGGCTCGAGGTACACAGACCCCAGGCCAGTCAGGTCAAGGCGCAGAAATCCTCCAACATCATGCTGGCGATCGGGGCTCAGGGTCAGATCTTCCTCGACCGCAAGCAGATCGATGTGGAGCGGGTGCAGGCCACCATCGCCCGTCTGCTGGCGGAGCAACCCGATGCCAGTCTGGTGATCCAGGCCGATGAGCGAGTGCCTCATGGCAAGGTGGTGCGGGTGATGGATGAGGCCAAGGCGGCGGGTATCGCCAATATCGCCGTGGCGGTGGCGCCGAAATGAAATACAAGCTGATGAGCCTGGGACTGGGGATTGCCCTCAGTCTGGGCATCCTGCTGTTTATGGCCACCCTGGTTGAACCGCCTCGGGGCGAGAAGGTGGCGAGCGAACAGAAGCCCATCATCATCAATATGCAGAACGAGGTGACCGAGGTGCAGGTACGCGAGCGTCCGGTACCGCAGGAACCCGAGTCTCTGCCAGAGCCTCCCGCCGCATTGGCCTCGACACCGCTGCCGATGCCTGCCGCGGCCCCTTTGGCGGCCGTTGAGCCGAGTCTGGATCTGGTTTCCAGCCTCAGCGCGGTGCAGGTCTATGCCCCCGGTGTGGCGACCAGTACCGCACCGGTATTGAGTGGCAACTACCACGGCCAGCAGCAGGGAGCGGGTATCGGCGCAGGTGACATGCTGATGCCGCTGCAACGGATCGAGCCGGTCTACCCCTATCGTGCCCAGCAGTCAGGGATCGAAGGATTCGTCACCCTGCGCTTTAGCGTGAATGCCGAAGGTGGCGTGCAGGATGTGGAAGTGGTCGAGGCCAAGCCCAAGCGTCAGTTCGAGCGGGCGGCCATTCAGGCGATCAACAAGTGGCGCTATCAGCCGAGACCGGGCGCCACCGACAAGCTGGTGCAAGTCATCACGCTCAAATTCAAACTGGAGTCATAATTATGTTGCGGATCTGGATCTGTCTGCTTGCCCTGGTCGGCCAAGCCTGTCTGGCGATGGAGGTCAGCCCTCACTTCTCCCGTCAGCTTGAACCCGTGATGAAGCTCTATCAGTCCGGTCAGTGGCAACAAGCCCAGAGCAAGGCATCCGGCCTCAAGCCAAATAGCGATGCCGAGCGTGCCTGGCTGGCGCAGCTGCAAGCCTCGCTGGCGGCCAATCTGCAACAGACCGCCCAGGCGAGCCGTTATGTCGAACAGGCCCTTGCCTATAAAGAGTGGCCCGAGCAACAACAGCTCCAGCTGCTGCGACTGCGCGGCGATATTCAGGCCCAGCAATCCAACTGGTCTGGCGCCATCGCCAGCTACAAGGCGGCACTGGCACTCAAACAAGACGATGGGCTGCGCCTGCGTCTGGCCGGCCTCTATTACCACAACAAACAGTACGGTGACGCTGCCAGCCAGAGCGAACAGTTGTTGAAGAAGGGTTGGCAGAAGCAGGCCGCCATCATTCGTCTCTCCGCCCTCACCGCTCAGCAACGTTATGGCGTGGCGGCCGATCAGGCGGCCGAGTTGATCAGCCACGAACCCAAAGAGAGCAAATGGTGGCAGCAGGCGGTGTCGCTCAACCTCTCCGCCAAACGTGGGGATCAGGCGTTGGCGCTGCTGCAGACTGCCATCGACAGAAAACTGATGGATGACGCGTCAGCCCGCAATCAGCTGATCCGCCTCTATGCCTGGCAAGGGCTGCCTTATCGTGGTGCCCGTCTGCTGGAGGCGGCCATGGCCAAGGGACAGATGAAGCAAAGTGCTGAAAACCGCCAACTGCTGGCCCAATTGTGGGAAGGTGCCCGGGAGTGGTCACAAGCAGTTGATAGCTGGCAGCAGCTGGCCAGCCTACATGGTCAGCCCAAAGCTGCCATGCGCGCCGCCGAACTGATGCTGCAACAGGGCAAGACTGATGCTGCCATGATCCAGCTCGCCGCCATCAAGTCGGTAAAAGGCGAGCAAGGCAATCGTGCCAAAGCGCTGTTGGTGCAGGCACACCTCAATAAGGAGCAGTATGCCCAGGCGCTGGAACTGGCCCGTGAGCTGCAGCAACAGGATAACTGGCAGCAGAAGGCAACCAGCTGGGTCAACTATATCCGGGCACAAAGCGAAGAGTTGAGCAAAAAAGCAGCGTAAAAATGGTGCCAAGGGGCTGTTTTGGGGTGTTCAGTTCGCTTTTTCAGCAAACGAACGCATTTTTGCAAAAAGCCCTTGTCATCCCGGCTCAGCTCCCTATAATGCGCCCCTACCAGCACGGCGGAACACGCCGGACTGATGAGCCAGCTTCCTTGCGAAGTGGGCGCCGAAAGAAAAGCGAAAACAATCGCTTGACTTTCGAAGTGAGAAGCGTAATATGCGCCTCCTCAACGCGACAAGCGTGACGCTCTTTAACAATTTGAATCAAGCAATCTGTGTGGGCACTCACAGCATCGAACATCAAACAATTTTGTTGATTTTC
>NZ_JAPDBM010000033.1:0-50441 GCF_027705265.1 Aeromonas sp. QDB11
CCGAAACCAGCCGTAAGGCAAGCTTGCGGAAGAAGCAGCAATTTGCGGGCATGAGCAGCCCATATCTGGAAAAGGTACTGGATGCTGGGTTAGCTGAACTGGCATCAATTTAACAATATGTTCACGCTCTCGCCCTGGCAAGGGACGTAGGTATAATCAGGTAATCGCGAAAACCGGGTGCCGCCGTTCTGCTGGCCAACCATCAGCGCCTGCTTAACCTTGTCAAGGCGTCCAAGGTTAGTTTTTGGAGTGGAGATAAATATTAAATGGCGCGCAAGCACCCTTAATAGTGATGATTGTCATCAGATGTTAAATAATATCATGAATGTCATTATTTGAATTTCGCTACGATTTCATGAAATTCTTTTACCTGTGAAGTAGTCATGTAGTTTTGCGAAATAAGCCATTCGGTACACACTTCAGATTTTATACATAACATGGGGTACATAGAAAATTCATTTAAACTCCCCATCGCTTGTAGTATATATCGGTTGTTTGATTGCATTGAAGATGGATTTAGTTCTGAAAGAAATAGGGAGTATTCAAGCATGGTTTTCATGTAAGAGTAGCCATGAGCAAAAAAGAACTTATCATAAAGAGGTATTGTTATTTTAGCTTGGCAGTCAAGGTCTCCATTACATTCAAAAGATTTTTTCTTAAATATTTCAATGTCTGCATCAACACCTTCATACCCTTGAGCTATTTGGCTAATAACATCATAACTTAATGGTGCAATAGGTAGCATATGTGTCAGAGAAGTTGCGAATGTGTTTTGTGTTAATATAAGTAAGAAAATAAAAATGAGATTTTTCAAAATACAGCCTTAGTTTTAAATTGCATTGAAACTAAATCATTCAGTATGGGCACATATCATACACATTTGGTTGGGTGCAAACAAGTCCCTTTGTGATAAGTGTAAATTAATTGAATGACTTTCAATGTTAATGTGGTTTTAATAAAAATAAATACAATGTCATTTAAAGTAATGGTTCTTATTATTTTAATGGCCGTAGGTTTGATTAGCGAAGCGTAATCAGACGATCGCGAAAACAGGTTGCCGTAATTCTGCCGGTGCTCCAGCTGATCTCTTCTCTATGTCCATAGCCACCGAGATTGCGGTGCGGACGATTACGCTGCGCTAATCGACCCTACGTGCTCCTGCTTGATTTAACGCTCTGCTGCTTGTCGATGGCTTGCTCCCCCTCATCCCCGACCCTTCTCCCCTTATCGATGGCAAAGAGTGGGAGAAGGGAGCCCAGATCTCAGCCATTGATAGCGACAGTGGTATGGCGTGACAGCGAAGTGTGACAGCTACGGCTTCAGGTTGGCAGGTGCAGATCCCCTCTCTCCTTGGGAGAGGGTGAGGAGAGCCGACGATAGGGGTAAACACCATAACAAGCGCAAGGTTGCCAACCTGAAAAGAGCCATCCATCCAGCCAAAAGAGAAAGGCCCCGCCATCCATGATGGCGGGGCCCTTTGCATTATCAGCAGCATTGCTGATTCAACCGTTCGCACTGGCAGGGGCTGGTGAAATGGCTGGCCCGAGCCCGATCAGACAGGAATGGCGGTCGCTGCCGGTAGCGGGGTGATCTTGGAGGCGATCAGCTGGCGCAGGTGGGGCACCAGCAGCAGCAACACCACGCCGCCCGCCAGCGAACCCCAGCCTAGCATATTGAACACCGAGCTGTAGCCCGGGTTGGTGGCCACTGGAGAGCTGCCGATATTCTGCGGCATGGCGCTGGAGACATAGCCCGCCAGCACAGAGGCGACGCCGGTCACCATCATCCAGCAGCCCATCATCAAGCCTTGCAGGCTGGCGGGGGCCAGCTTGCCGATCATGGCGTAACCGATGGGGGAGATAAGCAGCTCGCCAAAACTCTGCAGCACATAGCTGATGGCGATCCACTTGAAGGCGACCAGCCCATCGGCCCCCGCCAGATGGATGCCGATCGGCAGCACCAGCATGCCGAGCCCCATGCAAAACAGCGAGGCGGCAAACTGGGAGGGGATGTCGATATTCCACCCCTGTTCGCGCAGCCGCTTGAACAGCAGCGCCATCAGCGGGCCACCGATGACGATGACAATGGTGTTGATGTTCTGGATCCACTGGGGGGCGACCCGCAGCCCGAACACGTTGAGGTTGATGTTGTGCTCGGAGAAGAGCATCAGCCCCATGGGCGCCAGCTGGTAGAGCGACCAGAAGATAAGGGAGCCAAGGGCGAGGAGCAGGTAGGCCACCATGCGGCTGCGCTCGGCGGCGTCCGGGTGGCGGGCGGTCATCACGCAGAGCAGCACCAGCACCACGGCCCCCAAGATAAGCACAAAGCTGCCGCTGAAGCTGGCGTGGGTCAGCAGCAGGCGCAGCGCCGGCACCAGCATGGCCAGAATGGCGAGGCCACCGAGCATTCGCAGATAGAAACCACGCCCCTTGATATGGCGCAGCGGGGTGCTGATATCCGCCAGAATCGGCCAGCAGGCGAAGGTGGCGATGATGGCGATGATGTTGCCCAGCGTCGCAAACAGGAACAGGGTGCGGTAATCCTCGGTGAGCTGGAAGTAGCCCGCTACCGAGAAGCCCATAAAGAAGCCCAGATTCATCCCGGCGTAGTTCCACAGGAAGGCGCTCTCGCGGCGGTGATCGTCCGGGGCGAAGCGCTGGGTCAGCATCATGTTGAGGCAGGTGACGTTGAGGCCGCTGCCGGTGAGGAACATGGCGAGCCCCCAGTAGAGGCCGGTGATGCCCATCTCGGCGATGAGGTAGCAGCCGATCACCTGCAAGGCCATTCCCATCACGAACAGGTTGCGGTTACTGAGGTAACGCCCGCCGAGGTAGCCGCCAAACAGGTGCAGGCCGTAGTTGAAGGCTCCGAAGATCCCCATCATGGCGTTGGCCTGGGATTCGCTAAAGCCGAGCCGCTTGGTGGCGTAGAGCACCAGGGTGGAGTAGAGCACGGCAAAACCCAGGGTGGCGAAGGTCTGGATAAAGAACAGGGCGCCTGAGCCGGGTGGGACGGCGGCGTGATGAGGGTGTGGTGTCGAAGCGCTCACGGTTTGTCTCCTGTGAGAAGAGAAAATCACAACTCATCCTGAGAGCGTACCGGTCTGCTGCCGGCTAGCCTTTGGCGCTTCCATGCTGGTTTCAAGGCTGGTCTGTCATTTAGCGACCAGCCCGATCAAATTGCCAGACCTTAAATTTAATCCGGCGCGATTAATTGCTTTTTATTGATCCATTCCGCCTCTTTATGCGTGGACGAGCTGTGGTCACAGCCCGGTTTACCATGCGGTTGATGTGATCAGGTCGGCTATTTGGTGCTGATTCTGGTGCTGTAATGGGATCCGTGTCCCGCTTTATTGCCCCAAAATGCCGCTGTCGCCCGTCCGTTGCGTCGCAGGTTGTTTATTCATCTTTTGGCGTTGGGTGAATAAATATCGGAAGAGGAGGGTGGCCCGAGGGGGCTGGTGTTTGTTCCCTCTCCCCTTGGGAGAGGGCCAGGGTGAGGGGAGGTGGTTGTCGCCAGATATAACAACGCCCGGCGGGCCGGGCGTTGTGGTGCGACTGGTTGTGGTGCGAGAGGATGGCGGCGAAAACGCCCCTTAGAAGTCGTGGTAGAGCGGCCAACCGAGCAGCGGGTGCTTGAGACCGGCGCGCATTTCGAAGTTGTCGAGCTTCTCCGGCGAGGCGTTCTCTTTTTGCAGCAGCTGGTATTGGCGCACAAAGCCCAGCGTGTGCAGCAGGTTGGGGACAAACCCCTTGCTGAGATCCTGACGCAGACCGGCGATCAGTTCGCCCGGCAGCTCCGCCAGCAGCCGCTCCAGCTGGGCGGCCAGATAGTCGGTGTCGTACCACGCCTCGTTGAGCTCAATCTCCCGCGCCAGTTTGCGTTTGAGATCCTGCTTCACCTTCAGTTTGGCGGCGCCGCTGCCATTGCCGCAGAGAATGCGGTAGAGCAGCGCTTCGGCCAGCTTGTCTTCCATGGTCGGGTGGTCGTTTTCGCAGGCGAAGCAGTGCTGATCCAGCAGGGTCATCAGGCGGACCTTGTTATGCTCGGCCAGCGCTTTTTCGTACTCTTGCCACCCTTGCCACTCTTCCACGTCCGGCGGGCTGGAGATCTTGTCCAGCAGGCGGGCATCCACGTCCCCAAAGAGGTTGTTGCCGCCGGGCTGCTTGCTGCTGACGGAGATCAGCATCGACCACCCTTTCTGGAACGGCTTGATGGGCCCTTCCGGCGCTTGCAGCAGGGCGAGCGCCTTGGCCGTGTCGCGCTGGGAGAGCTCCTGCAGGCCCAGGCTCACCACGCCGATCACGTCGTGGGCAGCCTGCTCCAGCAGGTGCATCTTGTACTTGTTGTAGTACTTGTCGGCGAACTTCAGGCTCATCAGCACCGCTTTGCCTTTGATGGCGGCGAGCTGCTGTTCGGTCAGCCGTTCGTTTTCGCGGCCAAAGCGCAGCACCTGAGTGAGAAAGGGGCCTTGATTGACGTCGCGTATCACTAGTTGCATTGCGGGGTTCCTCAATCCAGAAAGCTGAACATGTCGTCGACTTCGGCGTACTCGTCCTCGACCTTGTTCTTCTCTTTGGCCTGCATCACCAGCTCGCTGGCGAACTTGTTGATGATCCCTTCCCAGCTGGAGTGCTCATTGCGCAGCTGCGCTTTGATGGATTTCTCCACCTCGGGGGCCAGCTCGCGGATCAGCATCAGCAGGCTGCGCGGGTCATCCAGTGCGTAGTCGTGGGCATCTTCGCTCTGCTGGCGGTTGCTGTAGGAGAGCGCCTCTTCCAGATCTTCCTCTTCCGCGTGCAGGGGGTCGTGGAAGCCTTCTTCATCCTCGTAGCGATCGCCACGGTAGAACTCGATAAAGGGGATGGCGAGGTAGAAGAGACCGGCCGGATCATCGGCGACGCACTCGAGGATCTCGCGCTGCTTCGTTTCGCTATCCTGGGTGCGGATCAGGTAGTTGAGGAAGTCGAAGGTGTGCTGTTGCAGCTCTTCGGCGTTGTTCTTGATCGCCTCTTCCCAGTAGAGCGGCTGCTGGCAGACGATGTCGCGGATCCGCTCCGGGGTCATCAGCTCCGCGATGATGGAGGGGAAGGACATGTCATGCTGGCCGTTGATCTGGGTCAGGGTGACGATATCGATCTGTTCAATGACTTCGCCCAGCTGTTCATCGGACATGGTCTTGGCGATCAGCTCGAACTTTTCGCTGGCCTGCTTCGGCTCGATAACGGCCAGCTCTTTGATCTCGATGGCGGTAATTTCTATCAGACTGTTGTTCATGCGTTGCCCCAATTAGAAACGTACTTCGTCGTACATATCCTGATCGCCGTCGTCGTCACCATCACCGTTGTAGTCGGCGTCGGCATCTTCCCCGTCTTCATCTTCGTCGTCACGCAGCTCATAGTCGTCATCGGCACGGCGGCCACCGCGCGGCAGCGGGTTGTCGAGCTGGAACAGCACGGCGCAGGCTTCGATCAGCTGATCTTCGCTCTGGGCCCGCACCGCCTTGACCAGCGGCAGGTCGGCATTGTTGAACGCCACCGACACCTTGAATTCGTCCCATGAGGGTTGTACGCCGCCGGTGAGCCATTTGTTCCACTCGGGCTTGGTCTTTGCCGGGAACTGCACCCGGCCATAGAGGGCCAGCGGCAGGTATTCGGGCATAAACTCCAGCATGCTCATATCGGCCAGCAGCAGGGTCTTCATCTGGCCGGTGAACTGTTCCAGCGCCTTGGGGTCATCCTGATCCCGGTAGGATTCGATGTTCTCGCTCGCGTCACTTATCAGCGCTTTGATCCGCGCCTGATCCCATTTTTTTTGCATAGTGGCTCTTCTTTCCTGCGTCGGCATCAGGGGTAGAACTGATCCCACATCTCCTGCATGGCAGCAGCGGGATCGGTCACGATAACGTTGTTGAAATCCTTGATAAAGGCGGCGCGCTGCTTCGGGTCGGACAGCACTTCATAGGCCTGTTTTACCTGGTGCAGCTTGATGGCTGCCAGCTCTCGCTCTTCTTCGCTCGCCCCTAACAGCTTATCGGGGTGGTACTGGTTCGACAGCCGGCGATAGGCTTTTTTGATGTCGTTTTCGTTGGCGTTGGACTTGACGCCCAGCACCCGAAAGTAGTTGTTCATGGCAGATCCTGCATCACTGGCATCATCGGATTCACACTGCGGGTGCCTGATGGTTGGGATTGGCAAACCAGGCACGGCAAAAACCCGTCATTTTAACGGAAACGGCCCCCCAAAGCGATGAATTGGGCGACGAATTAAGGGGCGGGATGAAGAGGTGTCAGTTGAGCGTCTATTGTTGCCAGTCGGTCTGGCCAGTGCAAGGGCCGCGCACGGGAAGGCGATGAAAAAATGGCCATCCGGTAGGGATGGCCATGTTGAATGCAACGATGTGGTGTGGCTAGAGCAATGCCCACCAGAGCCGCAGCCGCAAGCCCCACTTCGAGCTCCAGCCGGTGGTGCTGCTCACCAGCTTGCCATCCTTGATGACGAGGAAGGTCGGGGTTACTCCCACCTGCCACTTGGCGGCCAGCTCTCCCGACTCGTCGTTGTGGGTCGGGAAGGTGAGCCCCTTCTTGCTCATCCCCTTGCCTAACTGCTCCGAATTGCCGGAGCGCAGCGCCACCGTCAGCACGTTTTCACCCTCTTGCCAGAGCTGCTGCACGGTCGGGGTGGTGAAACGGCAGACACCGCACCAGCTGGCCCAGTAGTAGACCAGCAGTGGCTTACCCTGACTTAAGGTAGCGAGATCCGTGCTGGTGCCATCCTGCAGAGTGACGGGGGCGCTCATCGCCCCTTCAGGCAAGGTCGGGCTGCGCCACAGGTCCAGCAACGTCGAAATGACCAGCGCCATCAGCAGCAGCCAGAGCGCCTCCTTGCCCCAGCGTCGCCAGCGGGGTTGAGGATTGATTGTTGTCATCCCTTACCCCTGCTTGGCCAGTTCGGCTTGCACCAGTTGCTCCAGCTCCTCATAGGGGATGGCGCCCGGCACCAGCTGGTTGCCAATAAGCGTCGCCGGGGTGCCCTGTACCCCCAGAATGGTACCGATGCGCAGGCTGTTGCGCAGCTCCTCGGTCGCCTTGCCCTCCGGTTTGAGCGCCACATTGCCGGTGGCTGCCAGCGCCTTGTTGATGTCTGCCTCGGTCAGCATCCCCTGCTTGCTCATCAGCTTGTCGTGCAGGGTGAGGAAGCGGGCGGGATCCTGTTGCCACAGGGTCAGACTGTACTGGGCCGCCTTGGCGGAGGTCTGCCCCTTGAACGGCAGCAGCTTGATCACCAGCCCCAGATCATCCGGATAGGCCTTGAGCAGTTTGGTCAGCTGGGGATCGAACTGCTTGCAGTAGGGGCAGTTGTAGTCGGTGAACAGCACCAGCGTCAGCTTGGGGTTTCTGGCGCCCAAGCGCGGGCTGGTGGCGCTGTTGAACAGCACATCCTTGTTGCCCTTGATGAAGTTGCCAAGCTGCGCCTGCTGGGCGGCCGCGTTCTGCTTTTCCCAGGATTCGGCCGCCTCGTCGAGGATCTTGGGGTTGGCGATCAGGGTCTCGCGGATCAGCTCCTTGATGCGGGCCTCCTGCTCCGCAGTGAAGGGGGCCGCGTGCAGAGCCGGAGTTAGCAGGGCTGCACAGAGAGAGGCCAGCAGGGGCAGGGCGCTCAGGGTTGATTTCATTTGGTGTCTCCTTGAGAAGTGGCAATGCCTGCTTGCGCCAGAGTGGCAAGCAGGGCCGGGCGGTCCAGCAGGGGCGAGAGGATCTCGCCACCCTGCAGGCCGGGCCCGTAGATCTGGTTGAAGGGAATGGCCACGCTACCGCGTTGGCGCAAGAAGTCGGCGATGCTGGCAGAGGGGCGGCTCCAGTCACCGCGCAGGGCCACCACATCGGGGGCGCTCAGCGCGTTTTGTACGTCATCTCGCAGCAGTACGTTGAATTTGTTGGCTTTACAGGTAATGCACCAGTCGGCGGTGACATCGACAAAAACCCGCTTGTTCTGGGCCAGCGCATTCTGGATGGCTTGCTCCGTGAGCGGCTGCCAGTTGACGGTATCTCGTTGGGGCTTTCCTTCCATCGTAAAGGCGCCGCCCAGCAGCAGGGCCCCGCCCAGTAAACAGCCCAGCGCCAACCCCAGGGTCACGCCCCGAATGCCATGGCGCCACACGACGGCCAGCAGCAGGGCGGCCAGCATCAGCGCCATCAGGATCAGCATCCAGAATTGGCCGACATGGTTGCCGAGCAGGCTGAGCAGCCAGAGGCTGGATCCCAGCATCATCAGGCCGAGCAGCATGCGCAGTCGCCCCATCCAGCGGCCCGGCTTCGGCAGCCAGAGCGCAAGACGGGGGAAGGCGGCGATCAGCAGCCAGGGCAGGCTCATGCCGAGGCCAAGCGCGGTGAAGATAAGCCACAGCTGACCGAGCGGCGCTGCCAGCGCAAAGGCGAGCGCGGTGCCGAGGAAGGGGGCCGAGCAGGGGGTGGCGAGCAGGGTAGCGAAACTCCCCTGCAGGAAGTGGCCGCCGAGGCCGTTGCCGCCGCTGGTGGCGAGGCGGGTGCTGAGATTGCTGGGCAGCCGGATCTCGAACAGCCCCAGCAGGTTGGCGCAGAACAGCGCCGTCACCACCACCATAAAGCCGATAAACCAGACGCTCTGGAACTGGATGCCCCAACCGACGGCGCCTTGCGTGGCGCGCAGCAGGGTGCTCATGGCCGCCAGCATCCAGAAGGAGGCGATGATCCCGGCGCTGGCCGCCAGAAATTGCAAACGAACCGGGCGGCGCTCACGGGTTTCCAGTTGCAACACCGATCCCAGCTTCAGTGCCAGCACCGGCAGCACGCAGGGCATCAGATTGAGGATCAGGCCACCCAACAGGGCGGCGCCCAGCAGCCAGAGCAGCGAGTGGCCCTGACTCGGCAGGGTCAGCGGGTCACCTATCTCGAGTTCGCTCTGCCAAGCCTGTTCACCGTTGGCCAGTACCAAGCCGAGTGGCTGGTTACGGATGTCGGGCGCATCGCCCTGCCAGCCATCGCTGACCGGAATGCGGGCGATCAGGGTGTTGTCTTGCACCTCCAGCTCGGGTTTGCCAAATTCGGCGCCCTCCAGCCGCTGGAGGAAAATCTGCGGATCCTGCCAGCCCTGCGGGTTGTCTGCCGTCAGCTGCAGCTGGTTTTGCTGATAACCCACTTTGAGGATGACGGTCTCCGGCATGGCTTGTGGCAGCTTGCTCATCGCCTGGGCGTAGGCAAAGTCGAACCCTTCCGGCGCAGTGCCATCCAGCGCCAGGGTGAAGGGGTAGTCAGTCAGGATGCAGACATTGCTACAGGTTGAAAGGCGCAGGGTGCCCGTCAGCGCCTCGCGGCGGCTGTGGGCAAGCGTGATGGGGAGGCTGACGGTCTTCTGATAGCCCTGGGTCGAGATGCCGCTGACCTCAAACCGCTCCGGTACGGGCCAATGCCACTGCTGCGCAGCTTGCGGGGCATCCCAGAGTATTTCAGGGGCAATGCCGCCTTCCCCCGGGTTCTGCCAATAGGTTTTCCAGCCGGATTCGAGCTCCAGGCTGAGCAGCACGCGCGTTTGGGCGGGATCACTGGAGTCGGCTTGCAGCCGCACTTTGGCGTGATCGTTTTGGGGGCTGGCAAGCCAGCCGGTGTCGCTGGCCAATCCCATGGATTGCCACAGCAGACCGCCTATCAACAGGGCCGTCTTGATGATGTTTGACATTTTTCTGTCTCTTGAAAATGGAAGTTAGGGTGGTGTAAACCGCGGCTAACTCATTCTCGCCAGACACAGAGAGTAAGATGCAGTCGCCGTTCAGGCGGAGATATGTTCCGAGGTGGGGGTAACGCGGGTGAGCGGCGCGCCAGCAGCGCCAGCAGGGCAATCACGAAGGCGATGGCAAAGAAGATCTGTTCAACGCAGAGCAGGGTCGCGGCGCTCAGCCACTTGCCATTGAGCTGGCAACTGGTGGGCTGCGGGCTGGCCGGTTTGGCATCCTCTTGATCCGCCGCCGCGCTTGGCACAGGCAGTGCCTGACAGCTGAGGGCCTGATCGAGTTGGGCCAGCCGGGCCAGCGGCTGGGCCGCACAGTTGAGCACCAGAATGCAGACCAGCAGCAGGAGTCTTGTCGCCACGCGTTGTCGCAAAATCATGCTCGCCCTACCCTGTTGAATGGTGCATATCCTATCGATCAATAATGTCAGGGGCAAGTCAGCGGGATTCGATAAGACCATATGCGCGATGCGGGGTGGTCAGTTCTGTCTGGCGAACGCTTGTTCGCTAAAAGGGGGATCAGTATACTGCGCCGAGTTAAAACTCGAGGTGTTCGATGCTCAAAATTGCCCGTGTGCTGCTGCTTGGTCTGCTGCTCATTTTCTGGTTCCTGTTCGGCCTGCTGCTCTGTCTGGTTCGTCCGCGTCATCCCAACAACGTCTATGTCTTCGCCCGCATGTATCACGCGGTTTGTCCGCTGATCGGGCTGCGAGTCAAGGTGACGGTAGCCGATGAGGTCAAATCGGTCGGCCCGGCGGTTTACGTCTGCAACCACCAGAGCAACTTCGACATCTTCACCGTGACCGGTGCGGTGCAGCCCGGTGTGGTGGCGGTAGGCAAGAAGAGCCTGCTCTGGCTGCCGCTGTTCGGCCTTATCTTCTGGCTCTCCGGCAACGTGCTGATCGACCGCTCCAACCGCTCCCGTGCCATCGGCACCATCGGTCAGGTAGTGGATCGCATCAAGAATCGCGGCACCTCCATCTGGATGTTCCCGGAGGGGACCCGCTCCAAGGGGCGCGGCCTGCTGCCGTTCAAGGCGGGCGCTTTCCACACTGCGGTGCAGGCTGAAGTGCCGGTGGTGCCCATCGTCTGCTCCAGCTACTTCGGTCAGATCGACCTCAATCGCTGGGACAATGGCGAAGTGCTGGTGGAGGTGATGGCGCCGGTCTGCAGCAAGGAGCACGGTGCCAGCGGCATTCGCGATCTTTCCGACACCTGCCGTGCCCGGATGGAGGCCAAGCTGGCCGAACTGGACAGCAAGCTGGGCCACAGCCACGCCGCCTGATAGATAGCGCAGCTGAATCGACAAGGGAGCCTCCGGCTCCCTTTTTTGTTGGTGAAAATCACCAACTGGTTGGCTATTCTCACCAACAACCCCTTCTTGAATTTCCTCAGTAAATTCCCATCTATATGTAAAACAACAATAATTTTTCTTGGCACGGCTCTTGTAATGCAATGGGAAGAGATAGCCATCCCATCAACAAGGAGCCAGACCATGAGCGTATTCAGCCGCCTGACCGACGTGATTAATGCCAACCTGCACAGCCTGCTCGACAAGAGTGAAGAGCCGGAAAAGATGCTGCGCCTGATGATCGAAGAGATGGAGCAGGTGCAGGTCGAGATGCGTACCCAGGCCGCTCGGGTGATTGCCGAACAGAAACAGCTGGAGCGCCACCAGCAGGCGTTGCAGGCGCAGATCCTGGAGTGGTCGGCCAAGGCCGAGCTCGCCATCCAGAAAGGGCGTGAGGATCTGGCCCGTGCCGCCCTCACCGAGAAGCTGGCGGAGGTCAAGAAATGTGAACAGCTGGAGCAGGACAAGGCCCGGGTGGCCGAGGTGCTGGCCCAGCTCACCGCCGACAGTGAGCGACTGGCGGCCAAGCTGACCGAGGCGCGCGAGAAGCAGAAACTGCTGACCCTGCGCGAGCAGACGGCCCACAGCCGCATTCGTGCCCGTGCTCAGGTAGACAACCAGCGCATGCACGAGTTGATGGCCCGTTTTGACGGTTTTCAGGGCCGGGTCGATCAGCTGGAAGCCCAGCTGGAGGCGGCCACTCTGGGGCAGAATCCCTCGCTGGAGGCCCAGTTCCGCGAGCTGGAGCTCAATGACGAGATCGAGCGCGAGCTGGCTCGCCTCAAAGGCCAGAAGGCGGAGGTGTAATCATGAGCCCCTGGCCCAAGGATTTGGTGCATCGCAAGCTGACCGGGGTCTGCGCCGGTATTGCCAAGCGGTTGGGGGTCTCCAGAGTCACGGTGCGGGTGGTGGCACTGCTCGCCCTGATCCTGATGCCGCCGCTGGCACTGGCCGCCTATCTGCTGGCGGTGCTGGTGATGCCGCCCCGTTATGAATTGAAGCGCTGGCTGGATTGACCGAAGGGTTGACCAGCCGGCAGACAAGGTACTGATAAGGAGCAAGTTATGCTGGAATTTTTCATCTTGCTGGTGGTGCTGCTGGTCATGGCACTGACCGGTTTTACCCTGGTGGCCATGTTGCTGGTGAGCGGCCTGTTTGTGCTGCTTGGGGCGCTGGGCGGCATGCTTGCTCTGATCATCAAGCTGGCCCCCTGGTTGCTGCTGGTGCTGGCGGTTTGCTGGCTGATCAGCAACCGCAGCAAGCGCTCCAATACCTACCTCTAACCCGCCTGAGGTTGTGCAAGACGTTGTGTGGAGCTCCCTGATTTCCCCTTTTCGGCCACTCATTGAGTGGCCTTTTTTTGCCTGTCATCCTCAAGGCCGGGTGGCTGCGGGTAACCACTGGGGGCTCCAGCTCTGCCAGAGCGCAGGGTTCAGGATCAGCTGCTCC
The DNA here is from genome assembly GCF_027705265.1 of Aeromonas sp. QDB11. Taxonomy (NCBI): domain Bacteria; kingdom Pseudomonadati; phylum Pseudomonadota; class Gammaproteobacteria; order Aeromonadales; family Aeromonadaceae; genus Aeromonas; species Aeromonas sp. QDB11. Next base: position 12,562 of record NZ_JAPDBM010000033.1, read on the forward strand.
TTGAAGGATTTTGGCTGCTGCTTTAGGCGATATTCGATGCGCAGGGCCGCCCCCTTCTCACCGACTTCCTGCTGCCATACCAGCGTCAGCGGTCCCTTGCCGCGCAGGGCGCGAGAGCCCTTGCCACTCTGGTGCTGGCGCAGGCGGCGCAGTGGGTCCGTGCTGATCCCGGTATAGAGCAGGCCGCTGGCGGTACGCACCATATAGACAGACCAGTGGGAGGGTTCGGGCGGTTGCGGCGCGGGTGTGGTTGTCGCGGACTCTCTCATTCAACTTCTCTGTGCCAAACTCAAAGCAGCTCAAGGAGGTGCAATGAGAGTCTGGTTCTGGTTGTGGTTACTGTTGTCGGTCCCGGCTCAGGGGGAGACGCTCCGTCTCTACGATTACCATCAGCATCCGCCCTTCAATACCGGTGGAGAGGCTGGGTTGAGCCACGAGCTCGTCAAGTATCTCAATGAAAAGCTGGGGGGGGAACCCAGGATCGAGCTCTGGCTGGTCAATCGCGCCCGGCTGGCGCTGGAGATGTCGGATCCCGACTTCGACGGTCTGGTGGTCTGGGTCAATCCCGCCTGGGTGGGAGATCCCCAACGCGAGCGCTATCTGTGGACCTTTCCGGTGATGCGCGACACCAACGAGCTGATCTCGAGCATCGACAAGTCGATCACCTATCGCGGGCCAGACTCTCTCAAGGGGCTGGTGTTTGGCGGGGTGGAGGGCTATCGCTATCAGGGGATCGATGAGGCGGCCGCCGGGGGGGAGCTGGTGCGCCACGATGCCAAGAAGGTGAAGATCAATCTGGATCTGCTGGTGCGCGGGCGCATCGATGTGACTCTGGTGCCCGGGTCGGCCCTCGCATTTTTCACCCATGTCCCGGCCTATGAGGGCAAGCTGTTTGTCTCGCCCTTTCCCCAATCCAGCTATACCCGCCATATTCTGGTGCCCAGATCCCGTGCCGATCTCCATGCTCGTCTCAACGATATCGCCGAGCAGATGGACCGGGATCCCCGCTGGCACCAGATACTGGAGTCCTATCGCGGTACGCCCTGAGGGCGGCGCTTGAGCCGGTGCAGCGGTAGCAGGCTCACCAGCAAGCCCGACCAGACGAAGGCGAAGCCGACCGTCTTGATGGGGTCCGGCGCCTCACCAAACCAGTAGATGGCGAGCAGGAAGGCGAGGCTGGGCTCGATATATTGCAGCAACCCCACCGTGCTCATCCGGGTTCTTGCCACCGCGTAGCAGAACAGCCCCACCGGCAGCAGGGTGGCGGGCGCACTGCCCATCAGCAGCAGCTTGTCGGCCAGATCCCCGTTCACGAATGCCCCTTCCCCGTGCCATGCCAGCGTGCCGATGATGATCAGCGCGACGGGCAGTTGCACCATGGCTTCCAGATAGAGGCTGGTGCCGGTGTCGTAGTGGATCTTCTTCTTGATAAGGCCGTAGCAGGCGAAGTTGGCCCCCATGATGAGGGAGAACCAGGGGAGCTGGCCGTAGCAGAACAGCATGTAGGCGAGCCCCGCCAGCGCCAGGGCGACCGCCAGATGTTTTTGCGGGGTGAGCCGCTCTTTGAGGAAGATGACGGCGAATACGATATTGAACAGCGGGGTCATAAAGAAGGCGAGGCTGGTGGTCAGCACCTGTCCGGTGGTGAGGCACCAGGTGAACATGCACCAGCTGATGGACATGACAGGGCCCGCCAGCAGAATGAGGCCGAGCTGGCGCGGCTCGCTGCGTAGTTGTGCCCAGGGCACCTTGTGGCCAAGCAGCAGAAACAGGACGCCCAGCAGCACCACAGACCAGAGCACCCGGTGGGAGATCAGCTCCCACATGTTGACCGCTGGCATGAATTGATAATAGAGCGGCAGCATCCCCCACAGGATGAAGGAGAGGGTCGCGGTGCCGGTACCTAGCCAGTTTTTCATTATTGTCCGTTTATTAAATTAAACACCCATGGCGATAGTAGGGGGCGCGCCTTGTTTCCACAAGAGGGAAAACAGGGAAATGCTGGTACTATCAACATCATGCAGCAAATCGATACGTTGTTTGAGCAAATCAGGGCCTGCCGTCTGTGCGAGGCTCATCTGCCGTTGGGGCCTCGTCCGGTGATCCGCGGGGCCGAGAGTGCCCGGCTGCTGATCATCGGTCAGGCGCCCGGCACCCGGGTGCATGCCAGCGGTATCCCGTGGGATGACCCCTCAGGTGACAGGCTGCGCCAGTGGCTCGGGGTCGATAAAGCCACCTTCTATGACGAATCCCGCATCGCCATCATGCCGATGGGGCTCTGCTATCCCGGCAGGGGAAAATCCGGCGATCTGCCGCCGCGCCCCGAATGTGCGCCCACCTGGCATGACAAGGTATTGATGCTGTTGCCCAATATCGAACTGACCCTGCTGATCGGCCAGTATGCGCAAGCCTACTACCTGCGGGGGGCGGCCAGGGGGTCACTCACCGAAACGGTGCGCAGCTGGGCCGACTATGGCCCCGGCTGGCTGCCGTTGCCGCACCCTTCACCGCGCAATACCCTCTGGCTCAGGAAGAATCCCTGGTTCGAGGATGAGATCGTCCCTCATCTCGAGCACAGGGTCGCCCCTTTGCTGGAACGACCCTGAGCGCTTAAACAGCCGGTTCTGCCAGCAGTTTGGGTTTGCTGCGGGCCATGGCAACCAGCGGCAAGATGATGCAGAGGCACCCCAGCAGCAGCGGCAGGCCCGGCTGCTCATCAAACAGCCACACCCCGATGGCCACCGCCATCAACAGGCCGGTGTACTCCGCCGAGGCGATCTTGCTCGCCTCCGCCTTGCGATAGGCCACCACGCACAATCCCGCATAGACCATGATCAGCGCCGAGGAGCCGAAGGCGGGCCACCACATCTGCCACTGCCAGTCGCCCCCTTCCCACAATGCCAGCGCCAGAATGAAGGGCATGCTCAGCACGTTGGTGAAAAACAGGGTCTGGGCGATGGGTTGTTTGAGCGGGATCCGCTTGATCAGCAGGTTGTTGAGCGCCATCGACAGCGCCACCCCGAGCGCCGCCAGTGCAGCCCAGTTCACCTCGGTCGGGCGCAGCACGATCAGCACCCCGATAAAGCCGAGCAGTGCGGTCAGTACCTTCTGGCGCGAGATCGCTTCCCCTGCCATCCACACCGCTAGCGGCACCATCATCAGCGGTGCGGCATAGAAGAGGGCATTGGCGGTGGCGAGCGGCAAGCGGGTGAGAGCGACCACCATCAGGCAGACACCGACCGCCCAGATATGAGCCCGCAGCAGGTGCCACTTGATGGCCACCGGCGGGTTGCGGCGCAATGACCAGAGCAGCCAGGGCATCAGCAGAATGGCGGCCGAGAGCTGGCGAAAAAAGACAAACTGGAAGATGGGCTGATCCGGCTCCAGTACCTTGACCAGTGCATCGGAAAAGACCGCCACCATGTTGCCCAGCACCAGATAAAGGATGCCGATCCCTACTGCATTCATACCACCTCCCATTTCAGATGAGGGGAGGGTAGCGCGGGGGCCGTTATCCAGTAAAATGATAAAAAATGACCACCCATGAGATATTTAGATAATGAAGCTGCCACCTCTTCGTGCCGTGCAATATTTTGAAGTGGTCGCCCGGCTGCTCAGCTTCTCCCGCGCAGCCCTTGAATTGAACGTCAGTCAGAGTGCGGTTAGCCACCAGATCCGCCTGCTGGAGGATTTTCTTGGTGAGCGCTTGCTGCTGCGTCAGGGGCGGCTGCTCTCGCTGACGCCGCAGGGGGAGAGCTACTTCGAGGGGATTGCCGCCGGGCTCAGCCAGATTGCCCAGAGCAGCGAGCAACTGCGCGGTGGTGGCGAGATGCGAGTCCGGCTCGCGGTCTACAGCTCGTTTGCGGTGAAGTGGCTGATCCCGCGGTTGGCCGGATTGCGCCAGCTCTACCCCGAGCTGGATTTGAGTCTGGAGATGGTGGCGGAAGACCCCGAACTCTCCGATCGGGTGGCGGACTGCTTTATCACTGTGTCGCCCCACGGGCGTGGCTACTGTCACGATCTTATCTATCAGGAGCGGCTCTTTCCGGTCTGCAGCCGCCGTCTGTTGCAGCAGGTCAGTGGGGAGTGGCCTGAGGCCATCTGGCAGTTGCCATTGCTGTCGGTGCAGTCCATCTACAAGGCGCGGGGCGAGGATTGGCAGCGCTGGGCCAAGGCGGGTGGGCTGGTTATTCCGGACGAGGCGCGGATGCACCACTTCAGCCATGTGCTGCTGGCGATGGAGGCGGCGGCCTGGGATCAGGGGGTGGCGTTCGTGAATGACTACATGCTGCGGCCCGATGATCCCCAGCTGGTGGCCTTGCCGGTACACCAGCTGGAGACGGGGGATGCCTTCTACTTTACCTGCAAGCGCTCGCGGGCCCATGAGCCCGCCATCAGCCGGTTGCGCCAGTGGCTGATGATGGAGACACGCCAGAGCATGCCGCTGTAATTGCTCGGGTTATCAGGCTTTTTTGAACTGGCTCAGCACAAACAGGCTGGTGGCACAGACCACCACCGAGGGGCTGTTCTGGGGAGTGTCCTGATAGCGTTGAAGAAACCACCGCTATCAGGATACTTGAGGGTCAAGCGCGCTTGAATTGGCTCAGAACAAAAAGAGTGGTAGCACAGACGACGACCGAGGGGCCTGCCGGAGTGTCCTGATACCAGGAGAGGGTCAATCCACCCAGCACGGCGAGACAGCCGATCAGCGCAGCAAAGCCGGCCATTTGCTCCGGTGTCTGGCTGAAACGGCGGGCGGTGGCGGCGGGAATGATCAGCAGGGAGGTGATGATCAGCGCGCCGACAAACTTCATCGCCACGGCGATCACCAGCCCGATCAGCAGCATCAGCACGCAGCGCAGCACATCGACCCGGATCCCCTCTACCCGCGCCAGCTCTTCCGAGATGGTCATGGAGAGCAGGGGATCCCACAGCCGCCACAGGGTGAGCAGCACCAGCGCGCCACCGCCGTAGATCCAGAGCAGATCCATCGGTTGGACCGAGAGCAGGTCACCAAACAGGTAGGCCATCAGATCCACCCGCACGTTATCCATAAAACTCAAGGTGACCAGACCGAGGGACAGGGCGCTGTGGGCCAGAATGCCGAGCAGGGTATCGGTCGCGACCTGCTGGTTGCGACTCATAATCACCAGCAGCATCGCCATGGCGAGGCAGCAGACTACCACCGCCAGAGTGAGATCGACCTGCAGCAGGATGCCCAGTGCGATGCCGAACAGACAGGCATGGGAGAGGGTGTCGCCAAAATAGGCCATCTTGCGCCATACCACGAAGCTGCCGAGGGGGCCGGCCAGCATGGCGATGCCGAGACCGGCTGCGAGGGCGTATAACAGAAAGCTGTCCACTTGAATGTCCTGTTGCTTGCGCTATTTGCTGTGAGCGTTGTTGCGAGAAGGCAGGCGGATGACGGGAGCCTGCGGTTCATGATGATGGTGTTCGCCGTCGCAGTGGTGATGGTGGGTATAGACCGCCAGCACCTCCTGCTCCGGTCGCCCGAACAGACGGGCAAATTCGGGGTGGCGCGCCACGCTCTCCGGCTCGCCATGACAGCAGACATGGCGATTGAGGCAGATCACCTCGTGGGTGCTGGCCATCACCAGATGCAGGTCGTGGGAGACCATCAGCACGGCGCAGTTAAATTCGGCAGCGAGCTTGCCGATCAGGGCATAAAGCTCGATCTGGCCGTTGATATCCACACCCTGCACCGGTTCATCCAGCACCAGCAGTTCGGGTTTGACCAGCAGAGCGCGGGCCAGCAGTACCCGCTGCATCTCGCCACCGGAGAGTTTTTGCATCCGGTTCTCAAGCAATCCTTCTGCGCCCACCCGGGCCAGCGCTTCCTCGATGGAGAGGCGGCTGTTTTTGCCCAGTTGCAGGAAGCGGCGCACCGTCAGCGGCAGGGTGGGATCCAGATAGAGGCGCTGGGGCACATAGCCGACCCGCAGGTCGCGGTTGCGGGTGATCTTGCCCGAATCCGGCGTGAGCAGGCCGAGCACCAGCTTGCTCAGGGTGCTCTTGCCCGCCCCGTTGGGGCCGACTAGTGTGGTGATTTTGCCTTTATTGAGGGTAAAGGAGACCTTGTCGAGCACAGAGCGTCCATCAAACGAGAGAGAGACCTCTTTCAGCTCTACCAGTTGGCTCATGACAACTCCGGGGTTTACAGCCAGTGAGAGTTATAATATAACAAAAAGCGGCTGTTATATTATCACATACTCACCCCCTGACGAGATTCATCAATGAGAATTATTGCGCTTTTCACTGCCTTGCTGGCGGTGAGTTTGCCTGTTCGTGCCATTGAGGTGCTGACCACCATCAAGCCGCTTGGCTTCATCGCCGCGGCGATCACTGACGGGGTGAGCGAGCCCAAGGTATTGCTGCCGACCGGTGCCTCTCCCCACGATTTTTCCCTGCGTCCTTCCGATATTCGCAGCATCAACAGTGCTGGTCTGGTGGTGTGGGTCGGCCCCGAGCTGGAGGGCTTTATGGCCAAGCCGCTGGCCAACCATACCCATGCACTGACCCTGACTCAGGTTGAGGGGATGCCGCTGTTCAACTACGCGACTCAGGATAGCCATGACTCCCATGATCATGATGCGCACGATCATGACCACGCTGCCCACGAGCACGGTGACCATGATCATGATGAAGGCCATGAGGGGCATCATCACGAAGGGGTCGACCCCCACATCTGGCTTGGCCCTACGCAGGCCAAGGTGATTGCCAAGGCGATCGCAAGCGAATTGGGCAAGCTGGATCCGGCTAATCAGGCTCGCTATGACGCCAACCTCGCGGCATTTGATGCCAAGGTGGATGCCAAGGACAAGGTGATTGCCGGCCAGATGAAGGCGGTGAACCAGAAGGGGTATTTTGTCTTCCACGAGGCGTATGGCTACTGGGAGCGCCACTACGGCATGAGTTCAAAAGGTCACTTCACCGTGAGCCCTGAGCGTCGCCCTGGCGCCAAGACGCTGGTGGATATTCGCAAGGCACTGGAAGAGAAGCAGGCGAGCTGCATTTATGCCGAGCCGCAATTCTCACCGGCAGTGATCGAATCGGTGGCGCGCAATACCGGCGCCAAGGTGCTGTTGCTGGATGAGGTGGGTGAACAGGTGCCGCTCGGTCCGGATGGTTATCCCCAATTCATGCAGCAACTGGCTGACGCATTCGCCCAGTGTCGCTGATCACCGGCTGAGCCTCTCATCCGGACGGACTATACTGACCTCCAGCATCTGACATGGAGTGTCTGGTATGAAATGGTTGTTGATCCCGGCCTGCACCCTGGCGCTATGTTGCGCCAGGGTGCAGGCATCGCGTCTTTCCGAGTACATTGCCAGTCCGGAGCTGCGGGCCAAGCTGCAGGAAGTGTATGGTGGCCGCGCCATTCAGCGGGCCGAGGCATTCTCTCGCCTGCTGGCCCCCAGAGCGGGCACTACCGACCAGCAGAAGATCGAGCTGGTGAACAACTACTTCAACAATCTGACCTACAGCGAGGATCCCCGGTTGTGGGGGGATGAGGATTATTGGGCCAATCCGCTGGAGTTCATCGGTGCCCGCGGGGGGGATTGCGAGGATTACAGCATCGCCAAGTACTACACCCTGATGGAGCTGGGGGTGGATGAGAAGAGGCTGCGGCTGGCTTATGTCAAGGCAGTCAAATACAACCAGTTTCACATGGTTACGCTCTACTTCCCGACCCCCAAATCTGACCCGCTGGTGCTCGACAACATCAATAGCCGGATCCTGCCCGGTAGCAAGCGTACCGATCTCATCCCCGTTTACAGCTTCGATGCCAAAAGCATCTGGATCATGAAGTCACGCCGGGAAGGGACGCTGGCGGGGAGTGCCGATCGGTTGGCGCAGTGGACATCGATGAAGACCCGTTTCTCCAGCGAGCAACTGCGCTCTCCCCGTCGTCAGCTATAGCTTGCCCGCCGCTTTCAACTCCTCAAAATATTTCGCCGCGCCCGGATGCTGTTCAATGCTCAGCACCGGGCCGGTTTTATTGCGTGCCCGGTGAAACATATTGGCGTAGCCATAAGTCTGTTCATTGAACTTGGTCTGCTGGGTCAGCATGGCCTTGGTCAGGTTATAGACAGACGTATCCGGCATGGCGGCATTGGTGACCAGGGTGGCGGCGATGGCAAAGGTTGGCGTCGCTTTCAGATTGCCAGGGTAGATGCGGGCGGGCACCTGACTGCGCTGGTAGTAACTGACACCCTTGAGCAACTGATCCCGGGTGGCTCCCTCTATGGCAAGAAAGCTGACGGGGCAGCGCTTGGCAGTATCCAGCACGATCCGGTTAGGGTGCCCCATCACCAGTGCAAATGCGTCGATCTGCTTGCTGCAGAGCGCATCCGGCAAGTTGGCCATGCTCTTCAGGTCGAGGTCCTGCTCTTTCGCTCCCAAGATGTTGAACAGGGCCAGCGCCGTCTGGCGGGTTCCCGAGCTCTTCAGCCCCATGTCGATGGGGGCGAGCTTGAGCTGTTCCAGTGAGGTGATATCGCCATCGGCACGGATCACTATGGTGAAGGGCTCGGCATGGGTGGCAAACAGGGCGCGCAGCTCAGGTTGCGGCTGCGTGGCAAAAGGGCCCAAGCCCTTGCTGGCCTGATACAGCCAGTCCGATTGCACCATGGCGTAGGAGGCCTCGCCGCTCTTCAGTCGCTGCAGGTTTTCTATTGAACCCGATGTGGCTTGTAGCTTGCACTCAAGTTGTTCATCGACCTCGTGGGCCAGCCGGCAAAACTCTTTGGTTATCTGGTGGTAAATTCCCTGCTCACCACCGGTGGCGATAGTCACGGTTTCAGCCATCAGGCCGGGTTGCCACAGCAGGGGCAACAGTATGGCGAGCTTTTTCATGATTGCGCCTCCCTGGCATAACCATCGATACCCCAGGTCCGCAGTGTGTCGATGTCGCGGCACTCTCCCGATTCCGCCAGCAGGGTATAACCGGCGGCATGCATGGTCTGGGAGAGCAGATTCCAGTAGAGCGGCGCATCGGTCAGCTGGCAGCTGATAAAGATGGGGTTGAGCGGGTCAAGTTGATTGAAGGTATCTGCATTGAGGGGAATGGCGCTGAAGGCGAGCTCACACCCCTGTTCCTGTAGCGCGGCCAATGTGGACTGGCCGTGGGCGGGGAACGTGGCCACATCCCAGCGCCAATCCAGAGTCTTGCCGCGTCCCTGGCTCAGCAGGGGGGCGATCTCTGACCATTGCGGATGATTGAGCAGGGAGAGGGGCAGCAAGATCCCCTCAATATGGGAGTGCTGCCACTGTTGCAGAGCGGTCTGGATAGTCGCGAGATCGCTGTCTGCACCGAGGGGCTGGTTGGGCAAGAAGCGCTGATAGAGCGCGATATCCCCTTGAGTTGAGACAAATTTTTGCAGTTGCCCGCCTTCCGGTAACGGGCTTAGCCCTTGCAGCGGCAGCGGGTGGGTCAGTGGCAGCTGTTTGCCCAGCTGGGTGATCTTGAGCCGTTGTTGCAACAGATCCCGTTTGCGTTCGGAGACCAGTTGGTTGATGGAGATCGCCACCTCTTTGAGATCCTGCAACCAGGGGGTGGGCAGGGTGCTGTTGAACTGGTGTTTGCGGATCCGGATCAGTTGCAGGTTGATCTGCTCCAGAGGATGCAGCAGGCGTTTGCACACCAGGGAGACTGTCTCTTGATCAGATCTTGATCCCCTGCGCCATCAGATCCTTGGCAGCAAGAAAGCCATCCAGTTTACTTCGCAGGGCTTCCCAGCCTTCCCAGAGGGCGCCCCAGCTGGCAATTCCGGTTCGCTTGCTGTCCATAAAGCCCCCCAGTCTGGCTATCGCCATGTAGGCCCACTGCAAGCTCCCGGCGCGCTCTTTGCGCTTGCGTTTTCCCTTGTCCAGATAGCCCAGTAGCTGACATTCATCCGGGGTCAGCACCGTTTCTGCGGACTGGCTTTCTACGTGCTCCGCTTCTTTTAGCAGCCCTTGTGCCCTGAGCGCTTGCGGCAGGGTGAAGCTTTCTCTGAGCTGTAACAGCCTGACTGCAACAAACGAGAGGATCGAGACCATGCGCTCCAGATTATCCGGCTCCTCCATGCGTTGCCTCTCGGCTCCTGCTCCGGTTTTCCATGCCTTATGGAACTCCTCGATCCGCCAGCGATGGGTATAAATGTCGATGACGAGCAAGGCTTGGGCTAGCGACTCGACCGGTTCGCTGGTCAGCAACAACCATTTCAACGGGGTCTCACCCTTGGGCGAGTTAATCTCCTCGGCCAGCACCGCGTTGAGCGTGATATTCCCCTGTTTTAGCGTGATGCGCCCACTGCGCAGGCTCAAGCTCGCCTTGCGGGCTGGTCGATTTTTACGTTTACCGCGTTTATCCACCACGCCCTTTTGCGGGATGCTGATCTGATAGCCACCCAGCTCCGGTTGGTTTTTCAGATGGTCGTACAGATACAATCCGGAGCCAGTGTCCTTGCTCGGGTGCTTGGAGCGCACTACAAATCGCTCTTTATGTGTCAGTTTGTCCTGCAGATAAGCATGGATATCGGCTTCGCGGTCACAGACCGCAATCACGTTGCTCATCATGCTGCCCATGCGTAACCGGCTAGTTGCGGCCGCAGCCAGCCATTTGCCACTCTCCTTTTCATCCGCATCGGCAGGGTCATCCGGGCGCATCCACCACTCCTGATGCAGTAATCCTACGGTGCGGAATGTAGTGGCCTCGAGCAAGAGAACGGAGTGAACCCACCATCCGCGGGATTTATCTCCAATAGCACCCAGCTTGCCAAGCTCTTCGGCGACCTGGTGGCGATAACTCAAAGAAGTGGTGTCCTCGATGGCCAGCAGTTCGGGAAACGCCTGAGCCAACTTGACTGTTTGCATGGCGCCAGCCTTTCTGATCGCCTCGGCAGAGACGTTGGGATTGCGGATAAATCGGTAAGCGCCTTCCTGCATGGCTTCACAGCCCTCTGATGAGATGGTTATTGATTTTCCAGAACATTTTGCCAATTGAGCGGCGACGTTAACCAGACGGGTGGTACGGCGAGGATCACCCAGCGCCGCCGAAGAGAACACAGATTTAGCCCAGTCAGCCGCACGATGAAGAGCAGAAGTTATCATGATCGTTACCATGTTAGGAGGTCACATGGAAGATCAGATCCTGGAAAACGCGAAAGGTTCCGTTCAGACCGCTATTTGTGTATAAGAGTCAGCCAGGGAGATCACCAGGGTAAAGACCACCAGCCCCGCCAGTAGCGCCAGACCGGTGCGGCTGATGGCATTCCACAGATGCTGGTAGGCGTAACCGCTATGCCCCTCCAGTGTCAGGGTGCCCAGCATGCGCCAGCCATCGGTCAACTCTTGCTCAATTTTGACGGGCGGCATGCCGATAACCGAGGGAAGCCAGCCGGGGACATTCTGCTGGGTCGAGTGGAAGACCTTCTGAAACAGCAGCTGGCCATCGGGATCGATCAGGGTGACAGAGCTGACGAAGCCGCCATCAAACATGGCATTAACGATGGTCTCTGCCAGCACCTTGTCGTCATTTAACAAGGTTCCCTGCAAGACCAACCCAAGCGCTGTGATGGCGGTTTCCAGATTGGCTGACATCTGGTCGAGGATGGACTGGCGGACTGTCGTGACTTCCAGTGCGAACAGCAGCGCCGCACCTATCAGGAACAGGACGACAATTATTCTGATTAACAGTTTTGCTAACGACATATCCACTCCATGGAAAAGTTATCGCAACATTTTGGGTTTCTATTCAGAATCGAATCCGACCCGGTTCTTAAAAATAGGAAAAAATGGTTAAAAAAGACGATCATTTCTGCCCATCCGGGCGGGTTATGCATAAAATGTGGGGTTCATGCAGATTGCGATGAACTATTTGTAACTTTTTTTGTCCAACAAACAGTTTTATACGGTTTTGTCACAACTGACATCGCAACTCACACTCTTTAGATCTAAATACAGGATAGCGGATGAAACGTCTCCGTCCCTTGGTAGTACAGGCTGCCAATTGGGAACCACCGGTTCCCCGCAAACACTTTTATGCCATGCTGATGCTGACGGCCATGACCCTGTCAGCAGTGGCATTATTGCCAGCTCCGGGTGACATCCTCGAGCGGCCGCTGCGTCTTGAGTTGCCCATTGATACCGCCGGTACGGCAACCAACGGAAACAACACCGACTTTAACGAAATCCCCGATCACGAACTGGTTGATCAAAGTGCGCCGGATGACGACATCCCGGTTGACACCACCCCCCAGTGGCAGGATTACCGGGTTCGCAACGGCGAAAACCTGACCGCCATTTTTAACAATCTCGGTCTTTCCACCACCACCCTCTACAAGGTGCTGGACGCGGACAACAAGAACTATCTGGCGCGCCTCAAGCCGGGCCAGAATATCGAGCTGCTGATCGATCAGGACAACATCCTGCAGCAACTCAAGATCCGCCTGAACATCAAGCAGACGCTAGTGATGGCGCGCAGCGATGATGCCTATACCGCCTCCATGATCAATGAGAAGGTCGAGTGGCAACCGCAGCGTTACAACGGGGTGATCAACGGCAGCTTCTATGTCAGTGCCCGTAATGCGGGCATTCCGGCCAACCATATCCAGAAGATTGCCAACCTGTTCCAGTGGCGGATGAATTTCGCCAAGGATTTGCAGAAGGGCGACAAGTTCAAGGTGCTGGTCCGCCAGGAGACGGTGGAAGGCAAGAGCACCGGCAACAGCCAGCTGCTCGGCGTGGAAGTGATTAGCCAGGGCAAGAATGTGTCAGCCTGGCTGGCCGAAGATGGCAACTATTACGACGGTCAGGGCAACAGTCTGGAGCGCGGATTCCGCCGCTACCCGACTCACAGCCGCTACCGGATCAGCTCCAATTTCAACCCCGCGCGCAAGCATCCGGTGACCGGTGCGATCCGTCCCCACGAAGGGACCGACTTCGCGGTACCGGTGGGCACGCCGGTGCTGGCGACCGGTGATGGTGTGGTCCAGAAGGCGACCAGCCACCCGCTGGCGGGCACCTATGTGGTTATCAAACATGGCCGCACCCTGGCGACCCGCTATCTGCACCTGAGCAAGCTGCTGGTCAAGCCGGGCCAACGGGTGAAGATGGGCGACAAGATCGGCCTCTCCGGCAACACCGGCCGATCGACCGGTGCCCACTTGCACTATGAGCTGCGGATCAACAACCGCCCGGTCAATGCCATGACCGCCAAGCTGCCGATGGCTGAACCCCTGAGCGGCAAGGAGCGTCGTCAGTTCCTCGCCAAGGTGAAGAGCTATCGCAAGGAGCTGGCCGCGGGTTGATACCTGTCATCACTGCCTGAAATGAAAAGGCCCCGCCAGATTGGCGGGGCCTTTTTGCAGGCGCGGTGAGGGTCAGTACCCCTTGTCGAAGTCAATCTTGCCATCCAGTGGCTGGCCGTCGATAAAGCGGATGTAGTTGCGCACAAAGATCTGGGCCACATCCTCTGGGAAGCTGTAGGCGCTGTTGTGGGGGGTGACGATGAGGTTGGGTTGTCCCCACAGCGGACTGTCGGCGGGCAGCGGCTCCTGCTCGAACACATCCAGCACCGCCATCGCCAGCTTGCCGGTACGCAGCGCGGTGAGCAGATCGCCCGAGTGCACGGCGCTGCCGCGGCCAACATTGAACAGGATGGCGCCCGGTTTGCAGTGTTCGAAGCGCGCGGCATTGAACAGATGACGGGTATCGCGAGTGGCTGGCAGCACGCTGACGATGACATCGGCCTGCGCCAGCATCTTGTTGAGCGCCGGCAGCTGATAAACCTGATCAAACCCGGCCCGCTCCCGACCGCTGCGGCTGATGCCCAGCACCTTCATGCCAAAATGTTTGCCGGTCTGGGCGATATGCTGGCCAATGCTGCCGGTCCCCAGGATCAGCATGGTGCGCCCTTTGAGGCCCTGATAGGGGTGGCTCTGCCACAGCCGCTGCTTCTGCTGCTCCCGATAAAGAGGAATTTGGCGCATCAGGCTGAGCAGATGACCAAAGACATACTCGCTCATCAGCGGGCCGAAGATACCGCGCACATTGGTGAGCTGATAGTCGCGGCGACTGTCAGGGTCGAGCAGCACATCGACTCCCGCATAGGTGGACTGGAACCAGCTCAGCTTGTTGGCTTTGGGCAGCAGCGGTTTGGCACGGGCCGGTTCGGCCATCAGAATATGGGCTTCGCCAATCAGTTTTTCGGCATCGGCCGGATTATCGGCCCGCAGAATGCGCAGATGGGGGAGGTTGGCGGCCTTGAGCAGCCGTTCGTAGTGAGCATTATCCTGGCTGAGCAAAAGAAGGGTACGTTGGCTCATACTCTTGTTCCTTATCAGAATTTGCGGCGCAACAAGATGCCGCTCTCGTCCCATCTTACCTGACTTCATCTCGCAACATAGCCGACCAGGGCGCTTTTTCGTTTTCGCCGCGCCCCTCGTGGGCTACAATCTGCCCCACATTTTGCAAAGGATCCGACTCCAGTGTTTGGTGACAAGTTTTATAAGCGACTGGCCGAGCTACAGCCTTGGCAACAGACCGTCTACACCCTGGCGCTGGCAGAGCGCATGTACCCCAACTATGCCCTGTTCTGTCAGGCCTCCGGCTTTGGCAATGCAAGCGCCTTCCGGCATGCGCTGGATCAGCTGTGGGTCTACCTCACCGTCAAGGGATCCCGGGTCAATCTGGGTGCCATTCTCGAAGAGTTCGAGTCTCACATTCCGGATCCCCGCAAGTTTGAATCCTACGGCGCCTATCCCGCGCTGGATGCCTGCGTTGCGCTGGGCTGCGCCTACAACTCGGTGATCTGCCGGGTTGGCGAAGAGGCCAACGATGCCAGCCATGCATCAGTCGGTACCGTGGCCGCTTTTATCGAGCTGCTGGAAGAGCGGGATCTGACCGAAGAGGAGCTCTACGAGCACGAGTACATGGAAGCCGAGCTGGAGTTCCAGGTCGAACTGCTCAAGCGGGTTGCCCATGAGCGCGACAGCGATCGTATCCTGGCTATCAGAACATTCGCCTGCCAGGATGGCGTCTCCAATATCGGGATCAGCCTGGAAGAGTAATTCTCTCCAGCTCCTGATAGACAAAAGCTCCCGTTCGGGAGCTTTTTTTATGCCTGAAATTGTTCAGCAGCTTATGCCTGCTCTTCGGTGAGGGGTCTGACACTCAGCACCGGGGCTGCGTCGATTTCATCGGCATTCATCATGGAGGAGATGCGTTGCAGGGAGGAGAGCAGCAGGGTCTGTTCCCACGCTTCCAGCGCCTGAAAACGCTGGATGAAGCGTTCTTGCAGCGGGGTGGGGGCTTGGGCCAGCAGGGCGCGGCCTGCGTCAGTCAGTGTCGCGTGAACCTTGCGCTTGTCGGTATTGCTGCGAACGCGCTGCACCAGTTGGCGGCTCTCCAATCGGTCCATGATGGTGGTGGCGGTGGCCTGGCTCATGTTGGTGTGATCGGCCAGCTGGCGCATGGAGATCTGTCCCAGCTCGTCGATCCCTTTGAGCAGCAAGAGTTGCGGGGAGGTGAGCCCGGCTTCTTTGATCAGGCGCCTGGAGTGCATGTCGATGGCACGAATAATCTGGCGCAGAGCGACCAGCACTTCATCATGTTTTTCCATGGGGTGTGCGTCATTGGAGGGCTATGGAGAGGCGCAAAATTTTCCGCCTAATTCGTCACAAGGTCAATATGGTTTTTGCTGTAATCATTTCTGCTCTAATTAATTTTGTGTTAGGTTGTCGGGCATTTCACGGAATTCACCCTGACATTTGAGGAGCGAAATGATGAACAACGAGCTGGATATCAAGTCTCTGGTAGCCGAGTTACGTGTGGTCAGAGTGCGCTACGAACTGCCTGATACCTCGGCGTTTGTGCGTTATCAGCCTGCCTACGAAGAGGACCCCAATACCCTCAAGGTGCACCACTATGATGGTGAATTACCCCTCTCGTGCAGTGAGACAGGTACTTTCAACCTAAAGGAGTTGGTGAATGAATTGCGCTACGCCTATGTGCTGGTTCACCTCTTTCCTGATGAAAGTGCCATGAACTTCTATCTGACCGGCCTCGATACCGGCCTGGCCCAGCTGGAGTTCATCGGCGGCTCTTACGATTTCAACCGGCTCTGGATCACCAGCGGTGTCTCCAATCTGGGTGTCCCCATGGCCATCTTCCTTGGCAAGCGTCACGCCGTGAACGGCCAGCCCTCGGTTTCGCTGGTGGATCACCGCGAACAGGCAGCCGGCAAACTGGTCTATCGCGCCATCGGCGGTGCCGGTGATCATGTGGGCGAAGACTTTTTCAACAACGACTAAGGAGGCTGGATGCGAGCAAGCAAAGGGCTATTGAAAGGCCTCAACCCCACCATGGCCATGACGGCCCTCACCGTGATCACCCTGTTTTTGCTGTTTGGCGTATTTGTTCCCGATACCGCGGCCGCCTGGTTTGTCGGTGCCAAGGATCAGATCATTGCCGGGTTCAAGTGGTACTACATTCTGGTCGTTGCCCTGTTCCTGTTCTTCGCTGTCTACCTGATGTTCAGCCGTTTTGGCAGCATCCGACTGGGTGACGACGACCAGGTACCGGAGTTCGGCTACTTCGCCTGGTTCTCCATGCTTTTTAGCGCGGGCATGGGTATCGGTCTGGTGTTCTGGAGCATCGCCGAGCCGATGAACCATCTGCAGGGCAATCCGTTCATTACCGAAGGGATGACCCCGGAAGCAGCCCAGATCGCCATGCGCCTCACCTTCTTCCACTGGGGTCTGCACCCCTGGGCCATCTATGTGATCGTCGGCCTGTCGCTGGCCTTCTTCAGTTATCGCCGCAAGTTGCCACTGGCGATCCGCTCTGTGCTTTACCCCATTCTCGGTGAGCGCATCTACGGCTTCTGGGGCCATGCCGCCGATGTGCTGGCAGTGTTCGGCACCGTGTTCGGGGTGGCGACTTCCCTTGGACTGGGTGTCTCCCAGATGAATACCGGCCTCAACCAGATGTTCGGTATGGACGTATCGCAGTCCAACCAGCTCTGGCTGATTGGTGGTATCAGCCTGATCGCCACCCTCTCGGCGGTCTCCGGGGTGGGGCGCGGGGTGAAGATCCTCTCCGAGCTCAATATCTGGCTGAGCGTGTTCGTGCTCGCACTCTTTCTGGTGCTGGGGCCGACCACCTATATCCTCAACGCCTATGTGCAGAACATCGGTGATTACCTGCAGAACATCGTCAAACTGAGCTTCTGGACCAACACCGAGGCCAACGGCACTTCGGCCTGGCAATCGAGCTGGACGGCGTTTTACTGGGGCTGGTGGATTGCCTGGGCGCCGTTTGTCGGCATGTTTATCGCCCGCATTTCCAAGGGGCGTACTATCCGCGAGTTTGTGCTTGGCGTGCTGCTGGTACCCTCGCTGCTCGGCATGTTCTGGCTCACCGTGTTTGGCGGCACGGCGATGAATCTGGAGCTGTTTGGCGGTGGCGGCGTGGTGGCGGCGGTCAATCAGGATGTGACGCTGGCGCTCTACAAGACGGTCGAGCTGCTGCACTGGGAGACCTTCGGCTGGATCGCCAAGGCCGTGCTGACCCTGCTCATCTGCACCTACTTCATCACCTCCAGTGATTCGGGCACGCTGGTTATCACCACCCTGCTCTCCATCGGGGATCAGGAGCCGCCGGTGCTGCACCGCGCCGTATGGGGTCTGGGGCAGGGGCTGGTTGCGGCCATCCTGCTGGTTTCCGGCGGCCTGGCAGCATTGCAGGCGGCCAGCATCATAGCGGCGCTACCGTTCTCGGTGATCATGCTGGCTATGTGCTATTCGCTGATGCTGGGGCTCAAGCAGGAGAGCCAGCGCCAGTTCGAGTATCGCCAGAACCTCAAGCGCCACGATGGCTCATCCCATATGAGCCTGATGGAGCGAATTGGTCCGGCATAACGGCACCAGCAGGGGTTAGCGCCTCTCATATATAAATCTGGATGCAAAACGGCCGCCCTGGCGATGCTCTCCTTGCGGAGCTCATCATCAGGGCGGCCGTCTGTTATGGGGCCGAGGTTACTCTTCGATAAAGGTCCACTCATCCTTGACCCGACTGATGGCGTCGGTCCGCTTTTTGGCCAGCTGCTCCTTGATCTCTTCTCCCTTGTAACCGGCCGCCACTATCTCTTTCACCGGCACCGCCTGGGCGGCAGCCAGCGCTTCGGCCACATAGTCCGGCTCGGCGTAGACCCGCTCCTCGAAACCGGTACGGCCGTGGAAGTCGGCGCGGCAGGCATCCAGCAACTGGGCAAAGCGCTCGGGGCGGCGCCAGGCATCGGCCTTGTCGAACACCTTGAGCAGGGTGGCTGGCTTGAGCTCAAAGGCGATGTGGATGTGGGTATGCAGATCGCTCACCAGCAGCGCCAGATCCCGGCACTCGTTGGGTACCCTGAACCGCTCGCACAGGGCGCGAATAAGCGGCAGCCCCTTCTGACCGTGGCCGTGATGGCTGGGCCAGAACTCCTTGGGGGTGATCCCCTTGCCGAGGTCGTGGCAGAGGGCGGCAAAGCGCACCGTCAGCTCGGGGGAGATCCGGCACGCCTGCTCCAGCACCATCAGGGTGTGGATGCCGGTGTCGATCTCCGGGTGCCACTTGGCCGGGGCGGGGACGCCAAACAGCGCATCAATTTCGGGGAAGAGCGCCTTGAGGGCGCCACACTGGCGCAGCACCTCGATAAAGATCTGCGGGGTTGGACCCAGCAGCACCTTCTCCAGCTCCTTCCAGACTCGCTCCGGGGTGAGGTGGCCCAGCTCGCCGGCGGCCGTCATCTCGCTCATCAGGGAGAGGGTTTGTGGCGCTATGGTAAAGCCCTGAGCGTGGAAGCGGGCGGCGAAGCGGGCGACCCGCAGGACGCGCAATGGGTCTTCGGCAAAGGCGGGGGAGACGTGGCGCAGCAGCCGCTTTTCCAAATCCTCGATGCCACCGTAGGGATCATGGAGCTCTCCCTGATCATCCTCGGCGATGGCGTTGATGGTGAGATCCCGGCGCAGCAGATCCTGTTCCAGCGTCACATCGGGGGCGGCGTGGCAGACAAAGCCAGTGTAGCCCTGACCCTGTTTGCGTTCGGTACGGGCGAGAGCATACTCCTGCTGGGTTTTGGGGTGAAGAAACACGGGAAAGTCGCGACCGACCTGGGTAAAACCCAGCGCCAGCATCTGCTCCACAGTGGCGCCGACCACCAGATGATCCCTGTCGCCTTGCGGCAATCCCAGCAGGCGATCCCGCACTGCGCCCCCAACCAGATAAGTCTGCAAACCGTCTCTCCCGTCATCAATCGTGGGGCCGAGTATATCGTCTTTGTTACCGCTTTGCTGCCTGACCACCACCTGGCCGCAGCGCTAGTCAGCGTGGCTTTGACTTGGGCGGGACGAGGCCTTACGCTGCCGCACCAGACAGCTGGCGCTGTGTTGCGTGATGGCGTTATGCCCGCGCTGGCCAGATGAGCCGAAGGAACCGCAGAGTTCCCCTTATATCAACGACATGAGAACAACGTGAATCAATCAACCTTCGCAAGCCGGGTTCTGGAGTGGTACGAGCTTCATGGCCGCAAAACCCTGCCCTGGCAGCAGGAGAAGACCCCTTACCGGGTCTGGGTCTCGGAGATCATGCTGCAGCAGACTCAGGTCGCTACCGTGATCCCCTATTACCAGCGTTTTATGGCACGCTTCCCCGATGTGGTGGCGCTGGCCGATGCCCCCGTCGACGAAGTGCTGCACCACTGGACCGGGCTTGGCTACTACGCCCGGGCTCGCAACTTGCACAAGGCGGCCCAGCAGATCCGCGATCATCACCACGGCCTCTTTCCCGAGCGCTTTGACGAGGTGATGGCGCTGCCGGGGATTGGTCGCTCAACCGCCGGGGCCGTGCTGTCGCTCTCCCTGGGTCAGCCTCACGCCATCCTTGATGGCAACGTGAAGCGGGTACTCACCCGCTGGCTGGCCTTGCCGGGCTGGCCCGGCCAAAAACAGGTGGAGAACGAGCTGTGGGAGATCGCCATCCGGCTCACCCCCAAGCTAGGTGTGGCGCAATACAATCAGGCGATGATGGATATCGGGGCGACAATCTGCACCCGCAGCAAGCCTGCCTGTGATCGCTGTCCGGTGCGGGCCGATTGCCAGGGGCTGTCGCAAGGCAACCCGACTGCCTACCCCAACAGCAAGCCCAAGAAGAGCATTCCGGCCCGCGATGGCATCATGCTGCTGATCCGCCATGGAGATGAGTTGCTGCTGGAGAAGCGGCCGCCGCAGGGGATCTGGGGTGGGCTCTACTGCTTCCCGCAGGTCGCCTCGCTGGCGGAGGTGGATGGTCTGCTGGCTTCCTTTGGTCTGAGTCATCACGGCTATCGGGAGCTGGCCGGTTTTCGCCATACCTTCAGCCACTTCCATCTCGATATCCAGCCGCTGCTGATTGACATTGATGAGGCGCAGCCGCTGCGGCTCATGGAAGCAGATAACCGACTCTGGTATAACTTACGCCATCCTGCCGAGGTGGGGCTGGCGGCCGCCACGGCCCGTCTGCTCGCCTATCCAGAGTTACAACCATAGAGGTCAACATGAGCCGTACTGTATTTTGCCAACGCCTGAAAAAAGAGGGCCCGGGTCTGGATTTCCAACTCTATCCCGGTGAGCTCGGCAAGCGGATTTTTGACAACATCAGCAAGGAAGCCTGGGCCGAGTGGCAGAAAAAGCAGGTGATGCTGATCAACGAGAAAAAGCTCAACATGATGAATCTTGAGCATCGCCAACTGCTGGAAAAAGAGATGGTCAGCTACCTGTTTGATGCGGGTGAAGTGCAGATCGAAGGTTACACCCCGCCTGCCCAGTAAGCTCTCCGGCTGTTGTTCGTGTGAACCGGAGCGGGCATGGCGCCACTGGCTGGCGTGATCGCTCCTGAAGTCGCAGCAAATGAATGATGGGCAGCTCTGCTGCCCGGTTTGAGGATCCTATGGGCCGAATTTTTTGGCTGCTGTGCACCCTGCTGTTTCTCTCTGCCTGCTCATCCTCCCCCAAGCCCAGCGGGAGTGAGGATGATGATCTGGTCAACGGCAAGGACATCCGCGGTTTTGAACACATGATCAGCGCACTCTCCCATAACGTGAACGAGATATGGGGGCGGGAGGCGCTGTTTGCGGGCAAGTTTGACTATGTCAAATATACGGATCAGTACAAGAGCCGTGCCCACATCGACTTCTCCAGCGGCCACATCATGGTGGAGACGGTCTCGGGCGTCGATCCGCGTGCGCATCTGCGTCGCGCCATCATCGAGACCCTGCTGACCCCGGATGATCCGGCCGAAGTGGATCTTTACTCCGATCGGGAAATCCTGACCGGCGGCGAGCCTTTCCTCTACGGTCAGGTGCTGGATAATCAGCGCCAGCCAATTCGCGCCTCCTGGCGCGCCGAACGCTATGCCGACTACCTGCTCAGCACGGCGATGAAGAAGCGTACCCTGGGTATTCGTACCATCTTCTTCGTCGATATTCCCATGGTGGCCAACCATGAAGACAGGCGGGGCTACAAGTATGCGGGGATCATCCGGGAAGCGTCGCGCAAATACGGCGTGCCGGAGAGCCTGATCTATGCGGTGATCAAGACCGAGAGCAGCTTCAACCCCTATGCGGTGAGCCATGCCAATGCTTATGGCCTGATGCAGGTGATCCCGGCTACTGCCGGTCGTGACGTCTATGTGCGGGTCAAGGGCAAGAACGGCCAGCCGACCCGGGAGGAGCTGTTCAATCCGGCCTACAACATCGATGTCGGTACCGCCTATCTGCACCTGTTGCAGACCGTCTATCTGGCGGATATCGAGGATCCGCGCTCCCGTCGCTATGCGGTGATCTCCGCCTACAACGGTGGTGCTGGCGGGGTGCTCAATACCTTCTCCAGCGATCGCAAGGCGGCGCCGGGCCGGATCAACCAGCTCTCCCCCGAGGCGGTCTATCAGGTGTTGACCGAGCAGCATCCCAAAGAGGAGGCGCGCCGTTATCTCTACAAGGTCAATCAGGCCGAGAAGGGGTTTAAAAGAACCTTTTCTGGCCGGGCCGGTTAAGCGGTGACGCTGCGTTAACCATGCAAAAGGGCGCTTGATAGCAAGCGCCCTTTTTGCGTCTGGCCAGTTCGTCGGTGAAGTGGCCTTATTTGGCGATAAAGCCACCCTTGCTCTGCGGAGCAGCGCCCACTTTCTCCAGGGTTTCCACTTCCACCTCGGTCTTGTTCCAGCTGTGGTCCACTTCACCACGGATGCGGATCAGATCGTCCGGGCC
The DNA here is from genome assembly GCF_027705265.1 of Aeromonas sp. QDB11. Taxonomy (NCBI): domain Bacteria; kingdom Pseudomonadati; phylum Pseudomonadota; class Gammaproteobacteria; order Aeromonadales; family Aeromonadaceae; genus Aeromonas; species Aeromonas sp. QDB11. The sequence continues at coordinate 34,850 of NZ_JAPDBM010000033.1, forward strand.
CACTTCGGTGCCGCGCCATACATCCTGATCCACTTCGACCTCCACTTCACCGCTGGCATCGCGGAACAGATAGTTCTCGCCGCCCAGATGCTTGACCAGTTTCCCTTCCAGCGTGGCCCAGCTGTCATCGGCCAGATCTTTCAGTTGAGCAACGGAGACCTTGTTCTGTTCCTGCGGGCCGGTGTAGGCCGCCATGGCAAAAGAGGAGACAGACATCAGGGTCAACAGTCCGATTACGCTTGCGCTTGCCTTGTTCATTTCATACTCCTGTCGTTGGTATGAGGGCATTGTGCCGCGCGGGGCGTGAAATAAGCGTGAAAGAAATAGGCAGTTGTGATTGTCTGTTTTGTGAGCGCAAGCGATTTCATCGGTGATGGAACATGTGTGATTTCATCTGGAACTGTAATCTGTCGCCTTCACCAGAAGTCAGTGGTGGCAGACTCTTCCCGTGCTTGCCGCCATTCGAGGGGAAGTCCGCAGGTCTCACCTGCTTCATCGAAGAGCATAACAATATGAAAAAATGGCTTGTTTGTTTATTGGGGTTAATGGCATTGACCGCGCAAGCGGCAGAGGGACGCCAGCCTTTTTCCCGGGTCGTGATGTTTGGTGACAGCCTCTCCGACACCGGCAAGATGTACAAGAAGATGCGGGGATATCTCCCCTCCAGCCCACCCTACTTCAACGGGCGCTTCAGCAATGGCCCGGTGTGGCTGGAGCAGTTGCGTGACCAGCATTTCCCCGGTCTGGTCGTGGCCAACGAGGCGGAAGGCGGCGCGACGGCGGTGGCCTATAACAAGCTGGGCTGGTTTAACAAGTGGGCATGGGATCCCAAGTATCAGGTGATCAATAACCTTGACTACGAGATCGATCAATTCCTGAAAAAGGACAAGTTCCGCCCCGATGACCTGGTGGTGATCTGGGTCGGTGCCAACGACTATCTGGCCTATGGCTGGAACACCGAGCGGGATGCGGATCGGGTGATCGATACTATCCGGCTGGCATCCAACCGGTTGGTGCTCAACGGCGCGCAGCAGATCCTGCTGTTCAACATCCCGGATCTGGGGCAGACCCCGTCGGCCCGCAGCATGAAGGTGGTGGAGAAGGTGCGCCATGTGGCCAGCTACCACAACCAGCGGCTGCAGAACCTCACCCGCGAGCTGGCCCCCCTCGGCATCGTGAAGCTGTTCGAAGTGGACAAGCAGTTTGACGAAATGGTGCGTGATCCCCAGCTGTTTGGCCTGAGCGACACCGAGCACGCCTGTTATGACGGTGGCTACATGTGGAAGCCCTTCTCCGGTAGCGCCGCCGAGGTTGCCCCGGCTCCGGCTTTGAGTCTGTCCGAGAGGGTGGCGATCGCCGGTAACCCGATCCTGGCGCAGGCGGTGGTGAGCCCACAGGCAAAACGTAGTACCGCAGCCCTCAACTGCAACGAGCATATGTTCTGGGATCAGGTGCATCCGACCAAAACCGTGCACACGGCACTGAGTCAGCGCGTGGCTGATTTTATTGACCGGAACTACGAGTTTGTTCGTCACTGATTCCTCAAAGGGGCCAGCATGCTGCTGGCCCCTGTCCTCCCCCGAGCCCTGATCAATGTGTCTTTTTGCGTCACACTTAGTTCAAATAACAAACATTCGTTGCTGTTTTTGTAACACACTTGCGTTACAGTGTTTTTTGTTAATTGATATCAGTGACTTGAAAATAGGCTAACGTTGATATGCTGCGATCGCTTTTGGGTGGTTGCACCTATAAGACGAGGTGATATCAATCAACCTCCTCCTACATAAAGTTGCAGAGGCTCAGACATGAAAAAAACATTGATTACCTTGCTGGTTACCGGCTTGCTGGCGGCCAATGCCCAGGCTGCCGGTCAGGACAACACCTGGTATGGCGGTGCCAAACTGGGTTGGTCCAACTTCTACGGCATTGATGAAAGCAACAATTTCACCATAGGTAATGAGACCAATGATGCTCTTGGGGCGGGCGTATTTGCCGGCTATCAGCTTAACAAGAATCTGGGTATCGAGTACGGCTTCGATTATCTTGGTAAATACAAATATGATGCCCGCTCCGCCACGGGCGCTGCGTTTCAAGATGAAGTTCAGGCTCAGCTAATCCATTTGTCTTTGAAGCTGGGCTTCCCTTTGACTGATAGCCTTGACCTGTATGGACGTGTCGGCGGCGGTTATGCGGCAGCGAACAGTGACCTGAAAGGGGGGGACGGCCGGTTCAACTTTGTCGGTGCTCTGGGGGCAGAGTATGCCTTTAATCGTGATTGGGCTGCTCGTCTTGAATATCAATACACCACCCCGTATGGCGACCGCGATGACACCGGCGTGAGAATGGATAACGGCCTGCTGTCGCTGGCGGCGGTTTATCGCTTTGGTCAGGTTGCTCCTGTGGCGCCCGCCCCGGCTCCGGAACCCGCTCCCGCGCCTGTGATGGTCGAGAAGCAGTTTACCCTGAGCTCCGACGTGCTGTTTGACTTCAACAAGGCGACCCTCAAGCCAGAAGCCAGTCAGGCGCTGGATAGCCTCTATACCCAGATCGAAGAGGCGCGACCCAAGGATGGCGTAGCAACCGTGATTGGTCACACCGACCGTATCGGTTCCGATGCCTACAACCAGAAGCTTTCCGAGCAGCGTGCCCAGACCGTCGCCAACTATCTGGTTGGTAAAGGGATCCCGGCCGCCAAGATCAATGTGGAAGGGCGTGGTAAATCCTCACCGGTTACCGGCGACAGCTGTGTCAGCAAGTCCAAGCGTGAGCTGATCGTCTGCCTGGCACCGGATCGTCGCGTTGAAGTGAAGGTGGAAGGGGTTGCCGAGGCTCAGCAATAATCTGCTGAACCAGCCTCTTGCGGGGTGGTGACAAGGCCGCCTTGTTGGTTGTGAAATGCAAAAAAGCCAGTCAGTTGATCTGACTGGCTTTTTCATTTCGCGGAGCAAGGCGTTATGAGGGTTGCAGTATCAGGACGGCAGCGGCATCACCCGGTTGCGGCCGAGCTCCTTGGCCTTGTAGAGCAGCTTGTCGGTACGTTCGACCAGACAGTCCGCGCTCTCCTGACCGTTGAATTCACCCACGCCAAACGAGGCGGTGATGTGGTCGATACGACGACCCGACTTGCGATCCAGAATCGACATCCGTTCGATGGCCCGGCGCATGCTTTCCGCCATCTGTCTGGCCAGTGCCAGAGCGCGATGGGGAACCAGCAGGGCGAACTCTTCTCCGCCGATCCGATAAGCGGTTACCCCCTCCTGACAGGCGTCACGCAGCCGTTTGCTGAAGGCTCGCAGTACCTGATCGCCGAGCAGATGGCCATATTCGTCGTTGAAGTTCTTGAAGCGATCGATATCGGTCAGGATCAGCGAGAAGGGGTGCTGGCTGCGGATCAGCCCTTCCAGCTCCAGATCGAAGGCGCGGCGGTTGAGCAGGCTGGTGAGGGCATCCTCGTTGGCCAGCTTGCGGGTCTCGTTGAGTGCCGCTCGCAGCTCCTTGATCTCTTTCTCGGCATTGCTGATTTGATTGCGAAAGTGCATGGTCGACATCCGCACGTCCCGCGATTCGCGCACCAGTTCCCGCAGGATCCCCATGGTGTCTTCTAGACTGAAGCCCTCATCATCGATGCGGCTGAGCTTGTCAAAACTCTTGTCGAGCATCTCCTGAAACATGCCGGTATCGGAGATGGCGTCCTGCATGGAGTGACCGAGCTCGTTGGCCATGGCGGCGAGGCTCAGTTTCATCGCCTCCATCTGCTTCTCATCCTGAGCGGCCAGATACTGGTGATAGAGCCGTTCGCAGGTGGTGAGCGAGCAGGTTCCCTGCAGCTTGACGGCCTGATCGATCGCCTGGTTGAGCTCGGGCATGCTGGCCGAGACATAGTTGTACCATAGATGGTAATTGTCCGGCGTCGTGGGGATCTGGTACTTGATCATCAAGGGTACCGCCTGCTTGAGATAGGCGGCAGATTGGGCAAACGTGTCCTTACTCATGAGTTCCGTGTCTCATCATGCCAGCGAACTGAAGATAGTATGACAGAGAGATTGGCCAAAAGGCAGCCGATGGATGCCATTCGCCCCCCCCTTCGATATAATGGCTGGGTTATTACCTACCCTAAGGCCTGCTTATGTCTCAAAAAGATCCTTTCCTCCAACGCGAGGCCGAAAAATACGAAAACCCCATCGCCAGTCGCGAGCTGATCCTCGAACTCATTAAGGGTCACGAAAAGCCGATGTCCCGCGAAGAGCTGGCCAAGGCACTCAAGCTGACTGACGAAGAGCCGTTGGAAGCTTTGCGCCGTCGTCTGCGCGCCATGGAGCGCGATGGGCAGCTGGTATTCACTCGCAACCAATGTTACGCCCTGCCGGATCGTCTGAATCTGGTCAAAGGGTATGTACTCGGCCATAAAGATGGTTTCGGTTTTCTGCGCCCGGAAGGTGGTGGACCGGATCTGTATCTGAACAACCGCGAGATGCAGCGCCTGATGCACGGTGACTATGCGCTGGTGCAGCCGACCGAGATTGACCGCAAGGGTCGTCAGGAGGCGCGTCTGGTGCGCCTGCTCAAGCCCCGTGAGGCAGACATCGTCGGCCGTTACTTCGTCGAGAATGGCGTCGGTTTCGTGGTGCCGGACGACAGCCGCATCGGTCAGGACATCATCATCCCGGAAGGTGAAAACAAGGGGGCTCGCCAGAGCCAGGTCGTGGTGGTGCGCATCAACCAGCGCGCCAACTCCCGTATCAATGCGGTCGGTACCGTGCTGGACGTGCTGGGCGAGAACATGGCCCCGGGCATGGAGATTGAAATTGCCCTGCGTACCCACGGTATCCCGCATACCTGGCCAGAGGAGGTGACCAAAGAGGTTGCCGGTCTCGGCGAACAGGTACCGGAAAAGGCCAAAGAGGGTCGTATCGACCTGCGCGCCCTGCCGCTGGTCACCATTGACGGGGAAGATGCCCGTGACTTCGATGACGCCGTCTTCTGTGAAGCCAAGCGTGGCGGTGGCTGGCGCCTGTGGGTTGCCATTGCGGACGTATCCGCTTATGTGAAGCCTGGCACTGCGCTGGATGCCGAAGCCTATCAGCGCGGCAACTCGGTCTATTTCCCCGAGTTCGTGGTGCCCATGCTGCCGGAGGTGCTCTCCAACGGGCTGTGCTCGCTCAACCCGCAAGTTGACCGTCTCTGCATGGTGTGCGAGATGACCATCTCCGCCGCCGGTCGCATGTCCGGCTACAAGTTCTACGAAGCGGTGATGAACTCCCACGCCCGTATGACCTACAGCAAGGTCGCGGCCATTCTGGATGGTGATCCCAAGCTGCGTCAGCAATATGACCCGCTGGTGGGCCACATCGAAGAGTTGAACAACCTCTACAAGGCGCTCAAACATGCCCGTCACCAGCGTGGTGCGGTGGAGTTCGAGAGCGAAGAGACCCGTTTCATCTTCAACGCCCAGCGCAAGATCGACCAGATCGTGCCGCTGGTGCGCAACGACGCCCACAAGATCATCGAAGAGTGCATGATCCAGGCGAACGTGGCCGCGGCCCGTTACATCGAGAAGAACGAAGCCTTTGCCCTGTTCCGGGTGCACGACCGTCCGGGCGAAGAGCGTCTGACCGGTTTCCGTGATTTCCTGGCCGAATTGGGTCTGGAGCTCAAAGGCGGTCTCGAGCCCGAGCCGAAAGATTTTGCCGAGTTGGCCGCCAAGTTTGAAGGGCGCCCGGATGCCGAGCTGCTCTCTACCATGCTGCTGCGCTCCATGCGTCAGGCGGTCTATCAGGCTGACAACATCGGTCACTTCGGTCTGGCGTTGAAGTCCTACGCGCACTTCACCTCGCCGATCCGTCGCTATCCCGACCTGATCCTGCACCGCGCCATCAAATACCAGACTGCCAAAGAGCAACAGGGCAACCTGCGCCACAAGTGGACCCCGAGCGGTGGTTATCACTACCAGCTGGAAGAAGTGGATCCGATGGGCGAGCACTGCTCCATGACCGAGCGCCGTGCCGATGATGCGACCCGCGACGTGGCCGACTGGCTCAAGTGCGAGTACATGCTGGATCACGTGGGTGACGAGTTCGACGGCGTGATCGCCAGCGTCACCGGTTTTGGTTTCTTCGTCCGTCTGGCGGAGATCCACATCGATGGTCTGGTCCACGTCAGCACCCTCACCAACGACTACTACCAGTTTGATCCCCTGCACATGCAGCTGATCGGCGAGAACTTCCGCCGTCGCTACCGTCTGGGTGACAAGGTGCGGGTCAAGGTGATGGGCGTGAACCTGGACGATCGCAAGATCGACTTCGTGATGGTCGAAGAGCCGCTCAAGGCCACCGGCAAGAATGCCAAAGAGATGGCGCGCAAGCAGGCCGAAATCAAGAAAGAGAAGGCCAAGAGCGCCCAGCGCCACGAAAAACGCAAAGAGGGCAAGGATCACGGCAAATCCGACAAGGGTGGCCGCGCCAAGCCCAGCAACAGACGACCGAGCAAAAACGCTCGCGATAAGGCCAAGAGCACTAAATGAGTACTGAACTGATCTACGGCATTCACGCTGTATCCGCGCTGCTTGAGCGCACCCCGGAGCGTTTCATCGAAGTGTGGGCCCTCAAGGGGCGGGATGACGACCGGCTGCAACCCCTGCTGACCGAGCTTGAATCCCTCGGTCTCAAGGTGCAGAGCGTGAACCGCAAGACGCTTGATGATAAAGCCGAGGGCAACAATCACCAGGGCATCATGGCCAAGGTGATCGAAGCGCCCAAGCTGGCCGAGCACGATCTGGCCAGTTTGCTGGACAGTCTGGCCGAACAACAGACCCAGCCTTTCCTGCTGGTGCTGGACGGCGTGACTGATCCGCACAACCTCGGTGCCTGCCTGCGCAGCGCCGATGCGGCCGGGGTCCATGCGGTGATCGTGCCGCGGGACAAGGCCACCGGCCTGACCTCGGTGGTACGCAAGGTCGCCTGTGGCGCCGCCGAAGTGGTGCCGCTCATTCAGGTCACCAATCTGGCTCGCAGTCTGCGGGAGTTGAAGGATCGCGGCGTCTGGATCGTCGGCACCGCCGGTGAGGCGGATCACGATGTCTATCAGGCCAAGCTGACCGGCCCGATGGCGCTGGTGATGGGGGCTGAGGGCAAGGGGATGCGTCGCCTGACCCGCGAGCACTGCGACGAGTTGGTGAGTATCCCGATGGCGGGGGCGGTCTCGAGCCTCAACGTCTCGGTGGCAACCGGCGTCTGCCTGTTCGAAGCCGTCCGTCAGCGCCGCAGTTAATGCCGTGATGACCGACAGACCCCCCTTCAGTTGGGCGCAGGTCGCAGATAAAGAGGAGGCCGCGCGCCTCCTCTCTTTTGCCCGCTCGCTGACTCTGGCCCCCAGATCTTGCCTCTGGCACGCTGGCGACAGCCCGGATCTGCTGGTCAGGGTGGAGCGGGGGCTGCTGCGGGCCAAAGTGGTGCTGGCGGATGGTCGCGAGTACATCAAGGAGTTCTACTGGGAGGGGGACGAGTTTATCGACTTCCACCATCTGCTCAGTGGTGAACCCGCCCGCTACAGCGTGGAGGCGCTGGAGCCCTGCCGCCTGCAGTTATTCCAGCTGGCCGACCTGCGCCAGCTCTGCTGTTGGCCAGTCTGGTACCAGCACCTGCTGGAGGTACAACTGCGCATCAAGGAGGAGAAGGAGCTGTTGCTGCTGACCGGGAGCCCGCAGGCCCGCTATCAGCACTTCCTGCAATGCTTCCCCGAGCTCGATGCCAGAGTGCCGGATCACCAGATTGCCGCCTATCTCGGCATTACCCCCATCAGCCTGAGCCGCATTCGCAAGCGGTTGAAAGCACTTGGCGAGGGCTGACTTCCTCTCTATTAGCGCCCGATTTTGTGCAAAGGGGTTGGTGTTGCTCCCTATACCCTATCTACCCGCGCATTACGCTGCATCTGCAGCCTGAGCCGCATTCGCAAACGACTGAAAGAACTTAACAAAGGTTAATGCAGGGCGCTGGCGTCACGATTATGCTGGCAGGCCGAACTGATAAGGAGTCGCCGATGAACTGGATCCTGAAACCCTGGTCTGAACTGACCACTGACGAGTTGTACGAGTTGTTGGCATTGCGGGCCGAGGTGTTCGTGGTGGAGCAGACCTGCCCCTTCCAGGATCTGGATGGAGTGGATCGCCGGGACGGCGTGCTGCACCTGCTCGGTTATCAGGGCGAACAGTTGGCGGCCTATGCGCGGATCATGGCGCCCGGCATCGGTGATGAGAGCGGTGCCGCCATCGGCCGGGTGGTGACCTCGCCCAAAGCGCGTGGCGGTGGTCTTGGTCACCAGCTGATCGGCGAGGCGGTCAAGGCGTGCGAGGCTCGCTGGCCGACTCACAGCATCTGGCTAGGCGCGCAGGCCCACCTGCAGGGATTTTACGGTCAGCACGGCTTTGTGGCGGAAGGGGAAGGCTATATCGAAGATGATATCCCCCATATGGGGATGCGCAGAGCCGTGGCCTGACCGCCAGGCAAGGTGATGCAGCATGCAGAAGGGCCATCCCGTGGGATGGCCCTTCTCTTTAGTGCTTGGCGATTACTTCTTCTTTTTCTTCTTGGCGGACTTTTTCTTGTCGACCGGCTTTTTCTTCTTCACCGGTACCCGCGCTTCCTTGTGTTTCGGGCGCAGCTCGTCGATCACCCGGCGCTTGAGGCGCTCCTCGGTGTAGCGTTCGATCTTGGCAACCATCGCCATGTCGTGGGCTTCCACCAGGCTGATGGCGCAGCCACGGTTGCCAGCGCGACCGGTACGACCGATACGGTGGACGTAAACGTCGGTACCATAGGGCATGTCGTAGTTGATGACATGGCTGACGTTGGGCAGGTCGATGCCACGGGCGGCAACGTCGGTCGCGATTAGGAAGGGCACTTCCCCTGCGTGGAACTTGCGGATCGACTCGACGCGCTTGCTCTGCTCCATCTCGCCACGGATCCAGGCGCACGGGATGCCCGCCGCCTGCAGCTGGCCGGAGAGCTCCGCCAGACGCTCGCGGGTCTTGACGAAGACGATGGCTTTCTGGGTTTCCGGATCTTTCAGGATATGGATCAGCAGCGCCAGCTTGTGCGCAGCATCATCGGCCAGATGCACCCACTGGGTGATCGGGCGACGTTCGCTGCGGGGCGGCTCGGCATGCAGCTCGACCGGATCGTTGAGGATCTCGTTGGCGAACTTCTCAAGGCCAGCTCCTTCCAGCGTGGCGGAGAACAGCATGGTGTGTTTGCGATAGCGCGCTTCGGCCACGATGCGGTTCACATCCTTGATAAAGCCCATGTCCAGCATGCGGTCCGCTTCATCCAGCACCAGCACTTCGATGTCATGGCTCTCGAACTCCTCTTTCTCGATGTACTCGAGCAGACGGCCCGGGGTGGCGACCACGATGTCGGTGGTCTTGGTCAGGGCAGGCAACTGCTCATCGTGGCTGACGCCGCCGATGATGGTCTCGATGCTGAGGTTGGTGTGTGCCGCCAGCGCCTTGGCGTGGGCGGTCACCTGCAGCGCCAGCTCGCGGGTCGGGGTCAGGATCAGCATGCGGCAGGGGCCGGGCTTGCGGCGCGGGAAGTCCAGCAGGTGCTGGAGTGCCGGCAGCAGGAAGGAGGCAGTCTTGCCGGTACCGGTTGGAGCGGATGCCAGAATATCGCGGCCGTCCAGGGCTGGCTCCAGCACCATCTGCTGAATGGTGGTGGGGCGGGTGAATCCCATCTCGGCCAAGGCCCGGTTGAGGGCGGGGTGCAGGTCGAAATCATCAAAGGACTGGCTCATGGCAATACTCGGTCATTAAGGAAACGGCAGATTATAGGCGATTATCTCGTCGGCTCCTATTGGTGAGTGTGTCTTAGCCGCTATAATCGCCCACCATTTTTTCAGATGACGGGGGCCAGATGGGGCGTAGTCGCGGATTTACCTTCAAACAGTTCCATATCAATCACGATCGCTGCGCCATGAAGGTAGGCACCGATGGCATTCTGCTCGGTGCCTGGGCGCCGGTTGAACAGGCGCACCGGGTGCTCGATATCGGCACCGGCAGCGGCCTGATCGCCCTGATGCTGGCCCAGCGCAGCAGATCTGACTGCCGTCTCGATGCGGTCGAGCTGGATATTAATGCGGCCAGCCAGGCGCGGGAGAATGCGGCGGCCTCTCCCTGGGCCGATCGGGTGACCATCATAGAGAGTGCCATTCAGGATTATCAGGCCGCCCCCTACGATCTTGTCGTCTCCAACCCCCCCTATTTCGTGGCAGGCCAGTCATTTAGCGATCCGGCGCGGGCGTTGGCCCGTCATACCGGCGCCCTCGATAGTCACGGATTACTGGCAGCCAGCAATCGTTTGCTGAGCCAGAACGGTCAGGTGGCGCTGGTACTGCCGACGGCGATGGCCGATGAAATTTTATGCATCTCGGCGCATTATGATCTGCATGGGATTTGTTATACAGCTGTTATCACCAGGGAGGGTAAAGAGGCAAATCGTGTTTTATTGCTACTTGGCAGAGGATTAAACAGGTGTGAGAGGGGGGAGATTGTGATCCATTCTGCTGATGGAGCCTATTCCGACAGATATATCCAACTGACCAGCCCCTTCTATTTTAAGATGTAAATTTCGTCTTGAACTATTTTTTCACGCCATTATGCTGGTTCCAGATCGAGCGCCCGCTCCAGACCAGCTAAAACCACTGGTTGTGATGGAAAAACACGCGGGGCTCTTTTTTTATCCCCCCTGAACACACCCGGTCAGCGACCGATAAAAACTATAACAAGCAATAATTTACAAGACAGACGAGGTTGAACTTGACGAAATCACTCACATTGTCCGATGTACTCGGATTAGGGTTTATGACCTTCGCCTTCTACCTGGGCGCCGGTAATATCATTTTCCCGCCGTTGGCCGGTTACATGGCCGGTGAGCACCTCTCCCTGGCGATGTTCGGCTTCCTGGTGACTGCCGTGGGCCTGCCCCTGGTGACCATTCTGGCCGTGGCGAAAGCCGGTAACGGCTGGGCGGGCATGACCAAACTGCTGCCTGCCGGTGTCGCGACCGCGCTGGCCGTGGCCATCTATATCATCATCGGCCCGGCTTTTGCTGCGCCCCGTACTGGTCTGGTGGCCTACGAGATGGGCCTCAAGCCGTTCATCGGTGACATGGGTCAGGCGGGTCTGGCGGCCTATACCGTGATCTTCTTCGGCGTGGCCATGCTGGTTTCCATGAACCAGGGCAAGCTGATGGATGCCATCGGCAAATACCTGACTCCGGTACTGATGCTGCTGCTGCTGACCCTGGCGGTCGGGGTATTCGTGGCGCCGCAAGGCACCATGCCTGATGCGTCCGGTGACTATCAGAACAGCCCCTTCGTGAAAGGGATCCTGGAAGGCTACAACACCATGGACACCCTGGCGTCCCTGATGTTTGGCGCCCTGATCGTCGACCTACTGCGCCAGAAGGGCATCAACGATTACAAGAGCCAGTTCAAGTATCTGGCCATTGCCGGCCTCATCTCCGCCATTGGTCTGTGCGTGGTCTATGTTTCCCTGTTCCGTCTGGGTAACACCGCGGCCGGTGTGGCGACGGATGTCAGCAACGGTGGCGCCATCGTCAACGCCTACGTGCTGAGTCTGTTTGGTCAGCCCGGTCAACTGATCCTGGCCGCCATCATCACCCTGGCGTGCTTCACCACTGCCGTGGGTCTGATCTCCGCCTGTTCAGACTTCTTCCACAATCTCACCGGCATGAGCTACAAGAAGCTGGTGGTGTTGCTGGGCGTTGTCTGCGCCGTGGTGGCCAACGTGGGCCTGAGCCAGTTGATCAGCCTCTCCATTCCGGTGCTGGTTGCCATCTATCCGGTTGCCGTGGCGCTGGTGCTGGTCACCTTCCTGAAGGGTTACTTCGGTCGTCCCCGTCTGGTGTTCCGTGCTGTGCTGGTGGTTGCCTTCCTGTTCGGTTGCCTGGATGGTCTGGGTGCTGCCGGCATGAAGATGGATGCGTTCGCCTTCCTGCCGCTGTTCGACAAGGGCCTCGCCTGGCTGATGCCGACCCTGCTGGCCTGCGTAGTGGGCATGGTGGTGCGTCCGACCGAGATGGCCGCCGAAGCCGCCTGATCACGCCCGATGTGATGTTGCCAAGAGCCTGCCCCGTGCAGGCTCTTTTGTTTTTCATCTTTCTGCAGTCTGTGCTGGAGTGTGTGCCGTAGTGTCGTGATGATCGCTGTCGGCGACGTTCGTCAGTTCCACTCCTTTGCCGTCTGTGCTCCCCTCTTGGTGCAACCTCCGTTTTGTATCCTTTTGAGATTGCCAAATTTCTTGGTGATTAACTCTGCATAGTTAAATTGTTTCAATATATTAATTTGATATTGAGCTTTTATTCATTTTCTTTATGCTGAGTGAGTGATTCTTGTCCTGTCTCAGGACGAGAAAGAAGCAAGAGGTATTGTTACCGGTTATCTGCCAGGCAGTGGGTGCAATCAATAACAAGCTGATAAGGCAGATGAGGTTGGGTTTGACGAAATCATTGAAGTTGTCCGATGTATTCGGATTGGGGTTTATGACGTTTGCCTTCTATCTGGGGGCAGGCAATATCATTTTTCCGCCGCTGGCCGGTTTCATGGCCGGTGAGCATCTGCTGGCTGCCATGTGCGGCTTTTTGCTGACGGCGGTGGGCTTGCCGCTGATCACCCTGATTGCGGTGGCCAAAGGAGGGGCAGGTGGCGGCGCGGGTGGCTGGACCGGGATGACCCGCTATCTACCGGGCTGGGCCGCCACGGCACTGGCCATCGCCATCTACATCATTATGGGACCGGCCTTTGCCACACCGCGCACCGGACTGGTCGCCTACGAGATGGGGCTCAAGCCCTGGCTTGGCGAGGCTGGTCAACACGGGCTGCTGCTTTACAGCCTGATCTTCTTTGCTCTGGTGATCCTGGTCTCGCTGAATCGGGGCCGACTGCTGGATGCGGTGGGCAAGTACCTGACACCAGCCCTGATGGTGATGCTGCTTATTCTGGCGGTCGGGGTCTTTATGGCGCCGCAGGGCACTATGCCAGATGCCAGCGGCGACTATGTCGAGACTCCGCTCATCAAGGGGATGCTGGAGGGGTACAACACCATGGATACCCTGGCCTCCCTGATGTTCGGCGCGCTCATCATCGGTTTGTTGCGGCGCAAGGGTATTGAAGACTACCCGAGCCAGTTCAAATACCTGACCATCGCAGGCCTGATCTCTGCGGCCGGACTCTCGGCGGTCTATATCTCCCTGTTCTACCTTGGCAACAGCGCCGCGGGAGTGGCGAGCGATACCAGCAATGGCGGCGCCATCGTCAATGCCTATGTATTGAGCCTGTTTGGTCAACCGGGGCAGCTCATCCTGGCGGCCATCATCACCCTGGCCTGTTTTACCAGTGCGGTCGGTCTGCTTTGCGCCAGTGCCGACTTCTTCCACAGTCTGGCTGGCTGGACATACCGCAAGTGGGTGCTGCTGATGGGCTGCTTGTGCGTCCTGGTGGCCAATGTGGGGTTGAGCGAGCTTATCAGGCTCTCTATTCCGGTACTGGTGGCCATCTATCCGGTTGCCATCGCGCTGGTGCTGGTTACTTTTGCTCAGGGTGGTTTCGGTCGGCCACGTATGGTGTTTCGTGCCGTGCTGCTGGTGGCTTTCCTGTTCGGCTGTCTGGACGGACTGGGCGCTGCCGGTATGCAGATGGATGCGTTCGCCTTCCTGCCGCTGTTCGATAAGGGCCTCGCCTGGTTGCTGCCGACCCTGCTGACCTGCGGCCTTGGCATCTTGGTGCGGCCAAGCGGAAAGCTGGCTGCCGAAGCGGCTTGATTCTGGAACAACGAGATAGCAAAGAGGCCAGCAGCTGCTGGCCTCTTCTGTTTCTGCCGGATCCGTTAACAAGTCAGATTTGCGGGCCTGTCGGCTTGGGTTTGCCGTCCAGACCGTACCAGTGGGTTTGCACCCGTCCGGCATGCCACTCGAAGGTGCCCCAGGGCTGCTTGGCTTCCCAGCGGGGGAAGTTGATGAGCACCCGGTTATCCTCGTATTTGTAGAGGGAGGTGCTGATCTGGATATCCGACAGGATCAACAACAGGGCCCAGCAGATGAAAATCCATTTCAATGCTTTCCACATAGGGTTACTCGAAGCAGATTTCGATGGTGGCGCGGCCGTAATCTGATTCGAACGGCATCATGATCTTGGTGCCATCGGCCCGGTGGGTGATGGTGTGGTTGGCTCCGGAGACGATGATGGGGGTGGCCATATCAAACTCGTAACCCTTCTCACCCAGCATCCGCTTGGCGCCACCGGTTACCATGTTGGTGATTTCACCGACCATGTCGGTCACCTCTTCGTTGATGTTGGCGGGCGCTTCCCCCAGCATGCGGCGCATGATCTCCAGCGCCAGCCCCTTCTCGAAGCTGATGGAGAGGGAACCACGGGTCTGCGGGCCGACCATGCCGATCAGGCCGGAGACGTCGCCGCGCGCCAGCTCATCCATCTTGCGTTTTGGTTTGCCCGGTTTGAGTTCCAGCTGTGCCATGGTGGAGAGCACATTGAGCAGGGATAGCAGGAACGGATTTACAAAATCAGCCTTCATGATGACTTCCTACAGTGGGCGTACAGCGAGCACATTGGCCATGTGCCTCTATTGTCTTATTGGTAATCGTAAAACCATGCAAGTGGGCTTGCTCGGAAAACGCGCTATCTATGGCCGTATCGTGAAGCTCGACCACATCGCCACACTCGTCGCAGATCAGTAACTGCATCGGGTGAGCATGATCGAAGTGGCAACAGAAGATAAATGCGTTGAGCGATTCCACCTTGTGAGCAAAGCCCTGTTCGAGCAAAAAATCGAGTGCCCGATAGACGGTTGGCGGCTTGGCATTGGCTTCGGTTTGTTGCAGCTGGGCTAACAAATCATAGGCGCTGATGGCGTTGCCGTGTGCCGCCAGCAGGCGAAATACCTGACGCCGGGTCGGGGTGAAGCGGATCCCTCGCTGTATACAGAGTCGCTCGGCTCGTTGTAAAAGTTGGTCTTGATTCATGATCGCGCAGATACCCTTTCTATTAGCCGGATACTATCACAGGGCCTAGCATGGCGCGGCGACAAAATTCATTTTCTGGGGCTGCTTCACGTTGTGATAAAATCCGCCCCTTTCTTTAGCCAACCCGGATGATTTTTATGCAGGCGCAGCGTTTTTCCATCGCCCCCATGCTGGATTGGTGAGATTTTTTCTCTAGGGAAGGTGCGAACAAGTCCCTGATATGAGATCATGTTTGTCATCTGGAGCCATGAAAAAGGGTTCATCATGAGTCATCAGCTCACCTTCGCCGACAGTGAATTCAGCAGTAAGCGCCGTCAGACCAGAAAAGAGATTTTCTTGTCCCGCATGGAGCAGATTCTGCCATGGCAAAACATGGTGGAAGTCATCGAGCCGTTTTACCCCAAGGCTGGTAATGGCCGGCGACCTTATCCGCTGGAAACCATGCTACGCATTCACTGCATGCAACATTGGTACAACCTGAGCGATGGCGCGATGGAAGATGCTCTGTACGAAATCGCCTCCATGCGTCTGTTTGCCCGGTT